>JAJBBL010000121.1 GCA_020532365.1 Candidatus Cloacimonadota bacterium
CGTTGACTGCCCCGGTCACGCCGACTATGTTAAAAATATGATTACTGGTGCAGCTCAGATGGACGGTGCTATTTTGGTAGTAAGTGCAGCTGACGGCCCAATGCCTCAGACTCGTGAGCATATCCTGCTTGCACGTCAGGTAGGTGTTCCAGCGATGGTAGTATTCTTAAACAAATGTGATATGGTGGATGACGAGGAATTATTGGAGTTAGTCGAGCTTGAGGTTAGAGACTTATTATCCAAGTATGACTTCCCAGGTGATGATATTCCTGTAATTCGTGGTTCCGCTTTATTGGCGTTGAATGGCGACCCGACAGGTGAGGCACAAATCCAAGAGTTGTTGGATAACGTAGATAGCTACATTCCACTTCCAGAGCGTGCAACTGACAAACCATTCTTAATGCCTATAGAAGACGTCTTTTCAATCCCAGGTCGTGGAACAGTGGTAACCGGCCGTATCGAGCGTGGTGTCATTAAGATAGGTGACAAAGTAGAGCGTGTAGGAATCCGTGAGACCATCGAAACGACCTGTACAGGTGTCGAGATGTTCCGTAAGATTTTGGATTCAGGTGAAGCAGGTGATAACGTAGGTTTATTGCTTCGTGGAATCGCGAAGACCGACGTTGAGCGTGGAATGGTATTGGCAAAGCCAAAGAGTATTGCTCCACACACCAAGTTCAGTGGTAACACCTACGTCTTAACCGAAGGTGAAGGTGGTCGTAAGAAGCCTTTCTTTACAGGCTATCGTCCACAATTCTACTTCCGAACCACAGACGTAACAGGTACCTTACTCTTACCGGAAGGTGTAGAGATGGTAATGCCTGGTGATAACTTAACCGTATCAGCTGAGCTGATAACTCCTATTGCAATGGAAGTAGGGCTCCGTTTCGCTATCCGTGAAGGTGGTAGAACTATTGGTGCAGGAGTAGTTGGTCAGATAATCGAATAAATAGAAAAAGAGTAATCTAATGAGAGATAAAATTATATTGGCGTGCCAAGAATGTGGTAGAAGAAACTACACTACCACAAAGAATAAAAAGCTCCACCCGGAAAGGGTTGAGTACAAGAAATACTGTCCATATGATAGGAAACATACTATACATAAACAGACCAGATAGTATATGAATTTTGTGCAGGACAGTAGTTCAATTGGTAGAGCACCGGTCTCCAAAACCGGGGGTTGCGGGTTCGATTCCTGCCTGTCCTGCCATTATCTTGTAAATGAGCAAAAAAGTGTTTATGGAGTGAAAGTACTATGATGGAAAAAATTACTAAGTTTTTCAAAGATGTACGTAGAGAGATGAAATACGTCAGTTGGCCTTCAAAAGCCGATATTAAAGAGGGTACAACTGTTGTAATTGTTATGTCGGCTATAGTGGCTCTATTCCTGACTGGTGTGGACTACATATTCTCAGCAATTATACGATTGATACTCTTTAGAGGCTAAAAGAGAAATGAAATGGTATGCACTACACGTTTACTCTGGTAGAGAGTTCTCCATTAAAGAGGCTATTCTGAAAGGAATAGAGGGTACTGAGCTGGATGGCTTAGTTGGGGAGATACTGATTCCTACTCAGAAAACATTCCACATCAGAGAGGGGAAAAAAGTAGAACGTGAAAAAAAGATATTTAACAGCTACATTATAATCGAGGCCAATTTAACGCCAGAGCTGATGGGCTATATACGAGGTCTTCCGGGTGTAACACACTTTTTAGGCTCCGCAAGAAGAGCTGCACCACTCAGTGAAAGTGAAGTGAAAAGATTGCTCGGAATAACCGATCGAGAAGAGAGTGACGTTAAAGAATACGAATTTATATCAGGCGATATGGTCAAAATCGTGTTCGGACCCTTCTCAGACTTTGAAGGAATTGTTGATAAAGTCAATTTTGATACAAAGAAACTAACTGTTAACGTGGCTGTGTTTGGCAGAGTAACACCTGTAGAGCTAAATATGGACCAAGTTGAACGGATTAAGAAATTATAGATTAGAATAAAGGAAGTAAGAAAATGGCGTTACCAAAAAATGTAGTTAGCGTTGTGAAATTGCAATTACCCGCAGGTAAAGCAACCCCTGCTCCACCAGTAGGTCCAGCCTTAGGTCAAGCAGGTATCAGTATTCCTGATTTTTGCAAGCAATTTAACGATAGATCTAAAGATAGTCCGGGAATGATCTTCCCCGTTGTAATATACGTCTACAAAAACAAATCGTTCTCTTTTGAGATTAAAACACCACCAGCGTCCGTTTTAATCCGTAAAGAGGCAAGTTTAGCTAAAGGTTCTTCTGAACCAAATAAAACTAAAGTTGGCGTTATTACTAAAGACCAAGTCAAGAAGATCGCTGAAATAAAAATGAAAGACTTAAATGCTTTTACAATCGAATCTGCTATGCGTATGGTCGAAGGTACTGCAAGAAGTATGGGAGTTACAGTAGAAGGATAAATATTCTTCTACCTAAAACGTCGGACTTTTTGAAAGACGAAGTTTGTATTACTGAGTCTCTAACGAAGGACAATACTTCAAATAGAACCGACATCTGAAGCAGGAGATTATACAAGGAGAAGTGATGAAAAGAAGCAAACGTTATGCGGAAGCACGCTCAAAAGTAGATCGACTTAAACTCTACGAGTTAGATGAAGCGGTCGAACTACTTCAAAGCCTTCCAAAAGCAAAATTCGACGAAACAGCCGAGCTACATATGAACCTCGGTGTGGACCCGAGAAAAGCTGACCAACAGATTCGGAACTCAATAGTGCTGCCACACGGCACTGGTAAAGTAGTCCGAATCCTTGTGTTTGCAGAAGGGGCCAAAGCAGAAGAGGCTAAAGAGGCTGGAGCTGATTTCGTTGGTGTTGATGATTTAGTTGAAAAGATTTCCGGTGGCTGGTATGATTTTGACGTGGTGATAGCGACCCCTAATCTGATGGGAAAAATCGGTAAATTAGGTAGAATGTTAGGTCCACGCGGCCTGATGCCAAACCCAAAAGTCGGAACAGTGACAATGGAAGTAGGAAAAGCCGTTAGCGAAGTTAAATCTGGTAAAATCGCCTATCGTGTTGATAAGTTTTCGAATATCCACGTACCAGTAGGTAAACTCAGCTTTACTAAAGAACAGCTTAGAGAGAATATTCTGACGATGGTTAGCTCTATTTTGAGAGATAGACCCGCTACGGTCAAAGGTCAATATATAAAGAGTATTGTTGTTACTTCAACTATGGGCCCAGGTCTTAAGTTGAACGTGGCAAACACCTCTTTAGATGCGAGAAGGTAAGGGGTTAGAAATGATAAATAAAGCTAAAGAAAAAATGGTAATGGATCTTACCGAAAGGCTTAAAGACGCTAAGGCGATCGTCCTGCTTGACTATAAAGGAATTAATATCGAAGACGTTAATGAACTCAGAAGTAGAATGAGAGATAATAACGTAGATTACTTCGTATCAAAAAATACCTTAATCAAAAGAGCTCTGAATAACTTAGGTGTTACTGAGCTTGACGATGCCCTGCAAGGCCCTACTTCGGTTGCCATTTCAAAATTTGACGAAGTGACCCCAGCAAGGGAGATTGCAAAATTCATAAAAGAAGTTATGAGTGACAAAACTTTCCCCTCTTTCAAATATGGTTATGTTGACGGGAAAGTATTTGATGCTGCAAGTCTCGGCCAATTGGCAAAATTACCATCGAGAGATGAATTAATCGCTAAGCTACTTGGTAGCTTAAATGCACCAATAAGTGGCTTCGTTTACACCTTGAAAGGGGTTGTAAACAAGTTTGTCTATGCTATAGACGCTATTGCTAAAGAAAAAAGTCGAAACTAAATAATTAAATTATCTATAATTTGGAGGAAAGATGAGCGATAAAAAACAACAAGTAATTGATCTCGTAAAAGAGATGAGTGTAATGGAACTGTCTGAGTTAGTTAGTGAGTTAGAAGATATCTTTGGTGTGTCAGCTGCAGCACCGGTAGCCGCAGTCGCAGCAGCACCAGCAGCCGCAGAAGCAGTTGAAGAGAAAACTGAATTTACAGTTGTCTTGACCAATGCTGGCGAGAAGAAAATCCAAACTATTAAAGCTATCAGAGAGATTACTCAACTCGGCCTGAAAGAGGCAAAAGACCTCGTAGACGGCGCACCGAAAGAAGTTGCAGAAAACGTATCAAAAGAGGAAGCTGACAAGATCAAGCAACAACTCGAAGAAGCAGGTGCATCTGTCGAGATTAAATAAGAAGTGTGTTATTAGAAACTCGAACAATATATATGAACCGTATCAAGTAGCGTTCAATTGTGATTGTTTAGAGAAAATAGCTATAAAATGGCTTATCCCCGCTTGAGCGGGGATAAGCCGTTAACTGATTGTAAAATATTAAGCCCACCACAATTAAATAGAAAGGAGATGCTTTTGAAAAATATCAAAAGTTATTCCCGTATAAGGAAGAGAATAGAAGAACTTGGGGTACCTGAAGTAGAAGTACCTAATTTACTGGCTATCCAGATTGACTCTTATGAAAACTTTCTGCAGAAAGACGTTCATCCTAAGAGCCGTAAAGATATTGGACTCCAAGCTGTATTCAATTCTATCTTCCCCATAGAAGACTCAAAAGGATACTTCTTACTCGAGTTTGTCGAGTATAATGTACTTAAAGAAAAGTACACTAAAGAAGAGTGTATTGAGAGAAACCTCTCCTATCAGTCGCCCATCAGAGTTACGATGAAACTAACAAAGTATGACGATGAAGTATTGAGAGAGACCGGTGAAAAGATTGTTAAAGAAATTATAGAGAGCGAGCTGTATCTTGGTGACATACCATTGATTACTGATGAAGGGACTTTTATTATCAATGGGGCTGAGAGGGTAATTATTAGTCAGCTACATAGGTCGCCAGGGGCATTCTTCACTACAGAGAATCATCCAAGCGGTAAAGAACTCATTTCCGCTACTGTCATTCCTTACAAAGGCTCGTGGCTCGAGTTTAGTATGGACGTTAACGATACTATGTACGTCCATATTGATAAACGTAGAAAACTGCCGGTCAGTGTGTTGCTCCGTTGTATCGGACTGTCAACAAACGATGATATTAGATACCAATTTTATGAAATAGATGAAATTAACGTCGATGAAAGTAAAGGTAGAATCTTAGCTTATGACGTCATAGATAAAGAAACAGGGTCTGCAGTAGTAGAAAGATTTACCAAGCTAACTGACGAGCTTATTGTTGAGATTAAAGAGACTGGAGTTAAAAAGATAAAAGTCGTTGCTCTGGAGTCTGATGTACATCATAAGATTCTCGACAGGACTATTGAAAAAGACCAGACTGAGAATGAAGAAGAGGGCGTCAAAAAGATATATAACCTTATCCGACCTGGAGAGGAGCCTACATTTGAAACGGCATTAGCTTTGGTAAACAGAATGTTTTTCGACGACAAACGTTATAACTTAGGCGAAGTCGGAAGGTATAAGCTAAATGAACGTTTAGAAGTAGATGTGCCCGGTGACATTTTCATTCTAACTAAGGAAGATATCATAGCAATTATCAACAAGATGATCGCTATTTATAGAGGTAGAGATAGTACCGACGATATAGACAATCTGTCCAATAGACGAATTAGAACCATAGGCGAACTCTTGGAAGATGAGTACACTAACGGTCTGTCAAGGATAGCAAGAATAGCTATGGAAAAGATGTCTATTTCTAACCCAGAAGATGTGACTATTTCAGAGCTGATTAATAGTATGGCTCTTATTGGAGTGATCCAGTCATTCTTCTTAACAGGACAGCTCTCTCAATTTATGGAGCAAACAAACCCTCTCGCGGCGATTACACATAAAAGAAGGCTCTCTGCCTTAGGACCTGGCGGTCTTACACGTGAACGAGCAGGCTTTGAAGTGCGTGACGTACATCAATCTCACTACGGTAGAATATGCCCGATCGAGACTCCGGAAGGACCGAATATTGGTTTGATTTCTTCACCAGCTATATACTCGAGGGTAAACAAACTTGGGTTTTTAGAGACCCCATACATAAAAGTAGTCGACGGAAAGATTACCGATCAGATAGATTATCTTGATTCGGCGCAAGAAGAGAAGTATACTATTGCTCAGGCTGACATTAGTCATATCGGAAAAGATTTGGCTATCGAAGACGAACAGGTGTTTGCCAAAAAGGGTGAAGAGTATGTTTTAGTTGCGCCCGAAGAAGTAGAATATATGGACGTTGCTCCACAACAGATAGTTTCTGTCTCTGCAGCGTTGATTCCATTCCTTGAACACGATGACGCTAACCGTGCCCTGATGGGATCTAACATGCAGCGTCAGGCGGTACCACTGTTAAGGCCTTCAGCCCCGATAGTTGGAACTGGTGTTGAGAAGATTGTAGCGCAAGATAGTGGCGCTGTTGCGGTAGCCCCGTTTGACGGAATAATAGAGAGGGTAACCTCCTCCTATATAGATATTAAAAAAATCGATGATGAGTCAGAGAACTTAGATCTTTACTCTGAGAGTAGGATTTACCTAAAGAAATTCTACCGCTCAAATCAGGATACCTGTATCAACCAGAATCCGATTGTAACAAAAGGTGATAAAGTTAAGCGTGGACAAGCTATCTCAGACGGTCCTGCTATTGAAGGGAAGCGCCTAGCATTAGGTCAAAACCTGTTAGTAGCCTTTATGCCTTGGTACGGATATAACTATGAAGATGCAATCATCTTGAGTGAAAAAGTAGCTCGTGAAGATATTTTGACTTCGATCTATATTGAGGTTTTAGAAGTATCAGTACGCCAAGTGAAGAATGGTAAAGAGGAGTTGGCTTACGATATACCTAACGTACCGATTCAAGCTCTTCGTAACTTGGATAAATCTGGTATAGTTAGAACAGGTTCTGTTATAAAACCTGGCGACATAATAGTAGGAAAAATTACACCTAAGAGTGTGGATATCGATCCATCTCCGGAAGAGAACTTGATGAGAGCGCTCTTTGGTGATAGAGCTGGTAACTTCACAGATAGCTCTTTAAAGGCTAAACCAGGAATGGAGGGTGTAGTTATCGATGTCAAGGTCTTCAAAAAACAAGAAGATGTGACCGATTTTGAAGATGAGAAGAAGGATATCTTACATAGGCTTAAACAAGAGCATACAGAGCGTAAAAAGAAGATAGATAGCTTCTTGGAGATAAACTTAGCTAAACATTTGGTCGGACAAGTTGCCAAAAACATTTCCGACGTTAAAGATAATAGATTCTTTATCCCGACAGGGAAAAAGATTACTAAGAATGACCTTCAAAAGATTAACTTCAAAAAACTTAATCTTGATTACGAACTGGTAGAAGATGACGCTAAGAACCAAGAAATCTACCAAGCTGTAATACTTAGAGTCAAAAACGCTATAGAAGAAAACGATAACATTCATAAAAAAGAGAAAGAAAGGCTTAAGCACGGCGATGAGCTACCCTATGGCGTAAACAAAATGGTTAAAGTGTTTATAGCTAAGAAAAGAAAGATTCAAGTGGGTGATAAACTGGCAGGACGCCACGGTAATAAGGGTGTTATATCCAAGATTGCCCCTCTCGAAGATATGCCGTTTATGGAAGATGGAACTCCAGTAGAAGTAGTTCTTAACCCGCTTGGCGTTCCTTCTCGTATGAATATTGGGCAAATTATGGAGACGCACCTCGGAATGGCAGCCAGAGTATTAGGCTTTCAAGTTGAGACACCTGTATTCGACGGAGCATCGCTCAAAGATATACAGAAAGAGATGAAAAAAGCAAACTTGCCAGAAGATGGTAAACAGCAGCTTTATGATGGCAAGACCGGTGATCCATTTAGAGAAAGAGTAACGGTCGGCGTAATCTATATGATGAAGCTGAATCACCTTATCGAAGATAAAATTCATGCTCGCTCAACAGGACCGTACTCCTTAATCACCCAACAACCTTTAGGTGGTAAAGCACAGCACGGCGGTCAAAGATTAGGAGAGATGGAGGTTTGGGCGCTTGAGGCTTACGGAGCTTCTCGTATTCTCGAGGAGATGCTGACAACTAAATCTGATGATGTTGATGGCAGAACCAACGCCTTTAAGGCCATTACAAGCGGACTTAACCCATCGAGTCCAGGCGTACCCGAATCATTTAACGTTTTAGTTAGTGAATTGAAATCACTATGCTTCAACATAGAATTTCTTACTGATAAAGAACTTGAAGCGTAATTAAAGGTTAAATGTGTGCGTTCGAACGATGTTTTTTCAGAGATGTGGATATCTAATTGACGGAGGAAACCACAAGTGATTAGAGAAGTAAAAAGAGAGAAGAAGATAGATCAGTATTCCAATGTAAGGATTAGGATCGCTTCCCCTGAGGCTATCAGAGAATGGTCTTATGGCGAGGTGACGAAACCTGATACGCTAAACTATAGAACTCTTAAGCCAGAAAAAGAAGGCCTCTTTTGTGAGAGGATATTTGGTCCTGAGAAAGACTATGAATGTAGTTGCGGTAAATACAAGAAAAAGAGATTCCAAAACACAGTATGTGATAGATGCGGAGTAGAAGTTACTTCATCTCGTGTTAGAAGAACGAGAATGGGACATATAGAACTTGCAGTCCCAGTAGCTCACATCTGGTTTGTGAAAAGTATGCCGAGTAAGATCGGTACCCTTTTAGAGCTTAGTATAACTAAGTTGGAAAGAATCCTGTATTACGAATCTTACATAGTGGTCAACCCAGGTCAGACTGATCGTGAAAAATACGAGTTGATTGACCTCGATGAATACTACGAGGAGAAAGACGTCTTGTCGCAAGATGAAGATTTCGTTGCGATGATCGGTGCTGAGGCAATTAAAGTATTGTTAGAAGAGTTAGACTTAGAATCTGAGGTGATGAACCTTCGTACCGTTATCAGAATGGAAACCTCAGCTGTAAGAAAACAAAAAGCTATCAAAAAATTAAAGGTAGTAGACGCGTTTGCAAGGTCTGGAAACCAAGCATCTTGGATGATTTTAGAAGTGCTTCCAGTGTTACCACCAATCTTGCGTCCTTTAGTTCCACTTGAAGGTGGACGCTTCGCTACTGCTGACTTTAACGATTTATATAGAAGAGTAATCACACGTAATAACCGACTTAAGCAGCTTATAGAAATTAAAGCCCCTGAAGTTATTCTGAGAAATGAGAAAAGAATGCTTCAAGAGGCCGTCGACGCACTTATAGATAACTCGAGAAAGAGTAGACCTGTTAAGGGTAGAGGAAATAGAGCCCTTAAATCGCTGACCGATCAGCTTACCGGTAAACAAGGACGTTTCCGTCAAAACCTCCTTGGTAAACGAGTGGACTACTCAGGACGTTCAGTTATCACTGTGGGGCCACACCTTAAACTTAACCAAGTAGGGCTTCCGAAAGAGATGGCGGTTGAGCTGTTTAAACCATTTATAATTGAAAAGCTTGAGAGAAAAGGTGAGTTAGAAAAGACTAAGAGCGCCAGAAAACTCGTTGATAAAAAACAACCAGAAATCTGGAAAATACTCGAAGAGGTTATTAAAGACTATCCAGTACTTCTTAACCGTGCTCCGACACTACATAAATTAGGTATCCAAGCCTTTATGCCAGTTCTAACAGAAAACAAGGCGATAGAGTTACACCCGATGGTCTGTACACCATTCAACGCAGACTTCGATGGTGACCAAATGGCTGTACACGTACCCCTTTCTCACGAAGCACAGATGGAAGCACGCGTCTTAATGCTTGCTACCCGAAACTTATTATTGCCGGCTAACGGTAAATTGGCGATGGTTGCAAGCCAGGACATTGTCTTGGGCTGCTATTATTTGACCGTGGCCAAGAATCCGGAGCCTGAAGATACAACTAAACTACGTCGTTTCTTTAGTTCAAGCGAAGTGATAGTAGCTTTTGAAAATGAAGAGATGCGAGTAAATACAAAGAACTTAGAGCCTGAGAACATTAAAGAGAAACGTAAGTTAGATATCCATACTTGGATTTTAGTACGTATCGATGGGAAAATGCAGGTTACAACTGTGGGACGCGTCCTCTTCAACGAGATTATTCCGAAAGAAGTTCCGTTCCAGAACTATACCTTTGATAAAGGAAAGCTCAATGAAGTAGCGATGATGTGCTATGAAAAGGTTGGACAGTACCTTACCTCTATCTTTCTTGACGATCTCAAAGAGCTCGGCTTTAAATATGCTACGAAGTCAGGTGTGACTTTTAGTGCCAGTGATATTATAGTACCTAAGAAAAAAGATCGTATCATTGCCCAAACTGAAGAAAAGATTGGGGAAATATTGGAATCTTATTTCAACGGTGCGATCACTCAGGCTGAAAAATATAGCCGTGTGGTAGACCGCTGGAAAATAGCTACTGAACAGGTTACTGACGCTCTAATGGATGAACTTAAGGTAGATCAAGAAGGGTTAAACTCAATCCATATGATGTACCTATCAGGAGCGCGTGGCGGTAAAGACCAGATTAAACAGCTCGGTGGTATGCGTGGACTGATGGATAAACCGACCAAATCCAGCTCCGATAAAGCTGAAGTTATCGACACACCTATTAAGTCGAACTTTAAAGAGGGCTTAACCGTTCTCGAATACTTTATTTCGACTCACGGTGCTCGTAAAGGTCTTGCAGATACAGCGTTGAAAACAGCTGACGCAGGTTATTTGACCAGACGTCTTGTTGACGTTGCTCAGAACGCGATTATTCATATTGAAGATTGCGGGACGATTGAAGGTCTTGAAGTATCTTCAATCAAAGAGGGACAAGAGGTCATAGCATCTTTAGCTGAGAGAATTGAAGGGCGTACTGCACTTGAAGATATAGTTGATCCAGTTACTGGGAAAATACTTGTTAACGCAGGTGAAGAGATCGATAATGAGATGGCCAGAATGATTCAGAGACACGGTGTAACCTCTGTGAAAATCAGATCAGTCATCACTTGTGAAGCGATCAAAGGTATTTGTGCTAAATGCTACGGACGTAACTTGGCAACACAGAAACCTGTCACTATAGGCGAGCCTGTCGGAGTAATCGCTGCACAAAGTATCGGTGAGCCCGGAACACAGCTGACTCTACGTACTTTCCATATAGGCGGTGCGGCGAGTACTGACGTTGACGTTGCAGAAGTTTTAGCCAGCTCTGCAGGTACAATTAAGTTCGTTAGAATGAACACAGTTAACACTAAAGATGGGGGCTTAGTTTCAATTAGTAAATTAGGTCGTATCCAGATTCTCGATGAAGATAAGAAAACAGTATTAGACGAATATAGAGTAGAATATGCAGCTACTATCTTCGTGAAGAAGGGACAAAAAGTCGAGAAAGGCGATGTTCTTTTCTCTTGGGATCAATATAACAACCCATTGCTGGCTACAGCTGAGGGTAAAATCCAATTTGAAAACTTGATTAAAGATACCACTTATCGTGAAGAGTTTAACGAGTTGACCGGCGCAAGAGAGACAACGATAATTGAGTCTAAAGACAGAAAACTTCAACCACAGTTTAAATTGTTAAAGAAGGATGACTCTACTGAAATTATCCCTCTGCAAGCTGGTATCAACATTGAAATCAACGATGGAGATTACGTGTATGCTGGTGACGTCTTAGGTAAAACATCACGAGTCACTACAAAGATGCGTGACATTACAGGTGGTCTCCCCAGAGTTGGAGAGCTGTTTGAAGCAAGAGTGCCTAAAGACAAAGCAGTTATTACTGAAATTACAGGACGTATTACAATTGGTGACTTAACCAGATTAGGTAGAAACATCTTTGTAGTACCAGAGACCGGTGAAGAACGAAAGTACGTTATTCCCTCTGGTAAGAGACTAATCGTTCACCAGGGAGACTACGTTGAGAGTGGTGATCCATTATCAGATGGTCCGTTAGATCCTCACGACATTCTGGCGGCTAAAGGTATTAAAGCGGCCCAGATGCTTATATTGAACGAAATCCAGGAAATATACCGTAAACAGGGTGTTAAGATTGACGACAAGCATTTGGGTGTTATTATTAGACAGATGTTCAAGAAAATTAGAATAGTTGATCCAGGGTTTACCTACTTCTTAGAAGGTGATTTAGTAAACAAACACGAAGTTGTGGAAGAAAACGCTCGCCTTGAAGCAGAAGGTAAGCAAGTTGCTACTTATGAGCAGGTTTTACTCGGAATCACAAAAGCGTCACTTCACACCGATAGTTGGCTCTCTGCGGCATCGTTCCAAGAGACTACTAAGATAATGACTCAAGCAGCTATCGAAGGTAAAGTTGACCATCTTGAGGGCTTGAAAGAGAGTATAATCCTTGGTCATAGAATTCCTGTGGGTACAGGTTCACAATACTATAATGATATTATCGAAATGGCAGTAGCCGAAGGTAAAACAGTAGCTGAAGTTATTAAAGACACAGCTCATACAAAAAAAGAAGAAAAATACGAAGATATATTGAATTTCTAACACAAATGGAGGATAGAAAGTGCCAACAATTAATCAGTTGATCCGTAAAGGAAGAAAAAAGATTGCTAAGAAGAATAAAAACCGCGCTCTTGAAGCCTGCCCACAAAAAAGAGGAGTCTGTACAAGAGTTTATACCACTACGCCTAAAAAGCCTAACTCGGCTCTGCGTAAAGTTGCTCGTGTAAGACTTTCCAACGGCTATGAAGTTTCAGCCTACATCCCAGGAGAAGGGCATAACCTACAAGAACACTCAATCGTATTGATTAGAGGCGGAAGAATAAAGGACTTGCCCGGTGTGAGATTCCACGTAGTTCGCGGTGCTCTTGATTGTAGCGGTGTTGAAAAAAGATCCAGGTCACGCTCCAAATACGGAACTAAACGACCCAAGAAATAGAGACTAAAAGAATTATCAGTGAGGTTATGAATAATGGCAAGAAAAAGAAAAGCGGTAGTTAGAGAGATTCTACCGGACCCCAAATATGGTAACGTGAAAGTCAGTAAGTTTATGAACTGCGTTATGAGAAGTGGGAAAAAGAGCGTTGCTGAAGGCATCGTGTATGGAGCTTTTGATGTTATAGGTGAGAAAACCCAGAAGGATCCTCTTGAGGTATTCTTGCAAGCTATAGATAATATTAGACCGATGGTGAAAGTTGTTTCCAAGAGAGTTGGTGGACAAAACTACCAAGTACCCCTCGAGGTTTCTGAAAAGAACGGTCAGGCTATAGCTTTCCGTTGGCTTATCGGATATGCAAAAAATCGCTCTGAGAAGAGTATGGTAGAAAGGCTTGCCGCTGAAATTATGGCAGCATACAATAAAGAAGGATCAAGTATAAAGAAAAGAGAAGATACACACAAAATGGCTGAAGCTAACAAAGCTTTCGCTCATTTACGCTGGTAGTCTGACAAATATTCAACGTTCCTTTACTATAAATATCGGGTGGCAAATTACTCATTTGCCACCACTATCTTAGATAGATCCGATATCATAGACTAAAGGAGTAAACTTATAAGGTAGCCCTCCAAATGAAAAAAAATAGTGCTCTCGACATAATTAGAAACATCGGTATTATGGCGCATATCGACGCCGGTAAAACTACTGTTACTGAAAGAATCCTGTTCTATACAGGGTATCTCCATAAAATGGGTGAAGTACACGATGGAAACGCCTTTATGGACTGGATGGAACAAGAAAGAGAGAGAGGGATTACTATTACTTCGGCAGTTACCACCTGTAACTGGAAAGAAAAACAGATTAATATTATTGATACACCAGGACATGTTGACTTTACCGTCGAAGTTGAACGCTCTTTACGTATTTTAGACGGTGCGATAGGTGTCTTTTGCGCTGTAGCCGGTGTTGAGCCGCAGTCGGAAACCGTATGGCATCAGGCTAATAACTATAAAGTGCCGAGACTTGCCTTTATCAACAAGATGGATAGGGTCGGTGCCGACTTTGACCACGTAATTGAGATGATCAAAGAGAGGCTTACAGAGAACGTATTTGCAATTCAGATCCCAATAGGCAAGGAAGACAACTTTAAAGGGATTGTTGACCTTATTGAGATGAAAGCCTACTTTTCAGAAGAAAGCTCCCTCGGTATCAACTATACTTGTACAGAAATACCTGTAGAGCTTAAGGATATGGCAGCTGCAAAATATGAGCAGATGCTCGAAATAATCACTAAATTTGACGACAATATTCTTACCAAATTCTTGGAAGGCAAACCTATCGAAAAGGAAGAGCTGAAAAGAGCAATCCGAAAGATTTGTATTGAAAACAAAGCAACCCCATTACTCTGTGGCTCTGCTCTAAAAAATACAGGAATCCAATTCTTGTTAGACGCTATTATCGATTATCTTCCTTCACCAAATGATGTCCCACCAATAGTGGCAAAAGATGTTAAAACAGAACAGAGTTTAACTGTTTATCCTGATGTTGATGGTAAATTCTCCGCACTGGCATTTAAGTGCCAGATGGATAAATTTGTTGGCAAACTCCTCTATGTCAGGGTTTATTCTGGGACTATCAAAAGGGGTGACTTGATTGTAAATCAAACCAATAATCGGAAAGAGCGGGTCACCAGAATACTTCAAATGTTTTCCAACAAAAAGAATGACTTAGATTACTTGAGAGCTGGCGATATCGGAGCGTTAGTAGGGACTAAAACAGTGATTACTGGTGATACTATCTCCACCGAAGAGAATTATATCCTATTAGAGCAGATAGTGTTTCCTGACTCGGTTATTTCAATCGCAATAGAGCCGAAGACCAAGGCGGATCAAGATATTCTCAGCGATTCACTCAATAAAATGCAGGAAGAAGACCCTACTTTTCACGTACATCAGGATAAAGAGACAGGGCAGACCCTTATTTCGGGAATGGGTGAGCTACATTTAGATATAATTGTTGACAGATTGAAGCGAGAGTATAATGCGCAGATAAACACGGGAACGCCACAGGTTGCGTATAAAGAGACTATTACTAAAGGGGTGGAGTCAGAAGGTAAGTTTGTCCGTGACTTTGAAATGAAAGGGCATTATGCAGTAGTTAATCTTCGTGTATCACCACTTGAGGATGAGCTGATTACCGAGCATAAGAAAAACCTCTTCTTTGATAGGATTGAAGATGACAATATCTTGCCGAGCCACTTTAGAAAGATGGTTGGTGAGGGTGCTCTAAGTGCACTAATTGATGGTCCGTTGAGCGGTAACCCTGTAGAGCGTGTTAAAATAGAGCTTATCGATGGTGCTTACGATGAATCGGTATCGAAAGATGTAGACTTTATTATTGCAGCTTCTATTGCTGTTAATGACGCTTTACAGAAAGCGTCGCCTGCACTGATGGAGCCGATAATGCTCGTTAACGTTATTACACCGGACGATTTTGTTGGTGACATAATAGGTGATCTTAACTCAAAGCGTGGTAGGATAGTCGAGGTTAAGACAAGTATGAACAGGCAACACATTATTTCAGAGGTTCCGATGGCTGAGCTCTTCGGTTATTCAACCAGGATAAGGTCATTGTCACAAGGGCGTGCCGTTTATACAATGGAGTTTCTAAAGTATGAAAAGGCTCCTATGCTGGTTCAAAACAGTGTTATCAAAAATATTAGGGGATATTAAACCGAGGGGGAAAGATGGATATTTCATTACAATTTTTAGGAGATAAAGCGGTAATGAAGATTTCTGGTTCTGTAGCCAGCGAAGATGTGTTTGAGCTACAAGAGAAGTTAAATGAGGTGAAAAACTCAGGGGTCAAGAGATTGGAAATGGACCTTTCTAACTGCAGAAGTATGTGTAGCTCGGGAATCGGAAAAGTACTCTACTTTTATAAAGATTTCCAAGAACAAGGTGGTGAGTTTGAAATAGTAAAGAGTTCCCCCAGTATCTATGAGCTGTTTACCACGATTAAACTGAACCAACTCTTCGACATAAATCTCTAAAATCTATTGAAATTTTA
>JAJBBL010000182.1 GCA_020532365.1 Candidatus Cloacimonadota bacterium
ACCAACGGTAGCCAATTCTTTATTATCACTGCTAAAGAGGGAACCCCTTGGCTTGACGGTAAACACACCGTTATCGGTAAAGTGGTAAAGGGAATGGATGTTGTGCATAAGATTGAAAACTTACCAAGAGATAGTAGAGATAATCCGCTTGAAGAGAACCAAGCAACCATTAAGAAAGTAACTGTTAAATAAGCATTAAGCTATAGAAAACATAAGGAGCTCACTTCAATTGAAGAGAGCTCCTTTTTTATTACGCTTGTTATTTACTTATCGTTTGTGTGGTTGAAGCTACGTTTTTAGCTTCTTTTTCTCAGCAGCGGGGAAGAGGATATTGTTGAGGATTAGTCTATATCCGGGTGAGTTTTTGTGTAGGCTAAGGTTGGTCTCAGGGTCACCGATACGGTGTGCATAATCTTCAGGATCGTGTCCTCCATAGAAGGTAAAGGTACCTTTACCGAGATTACCGTGTAGATATTTAACTACATCTTCACCTGGTGCTTCACCAAGGATGATCACTGCTGGTTTAACAAACTCTTTATAGAAAGCGGTTGTTTGTCCCATAAATCCGTTTACGATTGAGGTATGGCACTGTGTTAGCATAGTTGGCACGGGGTCAAACTTTGCCGAGAAATCAAACAGGGCAAAGAAGTCTTGATCGGCGTTACTGAGTTTTCGTTTTTCACTTGTGTCTATGCTGGAGAACTCATACTTATAGGGATTAGGTGTTAGAGTATAATTTTCGAAAGCAAAAGTACGTGAGAAGTCGAGTTTACTTTGATAGTTTGGGTCTAAGGGGTCTCCGTCGATTTGTTCTTCTACTATATCTATTCCTGCTGCTGATAGTGCGATATCGAGCGTCTCAGTAGCAGCGCACATAGCAAACAAAAAGCCACCGTTAACCACATATTCTCTGATATGTTCGGCTATGGTATGTTTAAGTTGCCAGACTTTATTGAAGCCATTTCTTTTAGCCATTGCTTCATTGACTCTGACGTCTTCCTGATACCAGTCACTTGTTCTATAGCTACCGTAAAACTTGCCATATTGTCCGGTAAAGTCTTCGTGGTGCAGATGTAGCCAGTCATAATCTTTTAGGGCACCGGAGAGCACTTCCTCATCCCAGATTTTATCATATTTAATTTCGGCATAGGTGAGTGCAAGTGTAACCGCATCGTCCCAGGGGAGCGAGTTAGGCGGTGTATACACTGCAATTTTTGGCTCTTGTTCGAGGTTAATGACCTCCATATTAGACTCATTCATAGTTGAGTAAATCGAGGCTAAGTCAGCGGTTCCAACAGTTTGATAGCTTACGCCACGTATATTACACACGCTCATTATCTCTTTTGAATCTTCAATGAGAAAAGAGCCGTCTCGATAGTTCAGGAGCCATTTAACGTTTAGTTGCTGTATAAGCGCATAAAAAGCGACGCCATAAGCTTTTAAGTGGTCGGTTTGAGATAGATCCATAGGGATAAGAATTTCGGCAGCAAGTTGATGCACCAAGCTCAACAGGACAAAAACGATGAGTAGGAATAAAAGGGAATGTAGTCTCATATTTCGTTTACCGTTCAAACAAAGTCGCTTAAAATCTCATTAGATACAAAGTAAGCCTTTGAGTTTAGATAGACTCTTTGTTCATCCACGACTATAAAATCGTTATATTTTTTTAGCTGCTTACTGTATCGTTTTAGCAGGTCGTCACCAAACTGTTCATTATATTGCATAATATTTATCCCATCGGTCAATCTTAACCCCTGTATTATAAAGTCTTTCCTTTTTGTTTCTAAGCTCTGCTCTTCAGTGTTAGGGTACATCGTCTTTTCTTGAACAGACTTATAATAGTCAGCCAAGTTAGACGGGTTTGCATATCTCTTATCGTCAACATAGCCATGTGCACTGGCTCCAAACCCTAAATAGTTTTTAGTCTTCCAATACGCCAAGTTATGTTCAGACTGATACCCCTCACGAGCGAAGTTAGAGAGCTCATAATGAGTATACCCCTCTTTTGTCAGAGCTTCAACTATATAACCATAAAAGGTTGAAATTATTTCATCATCAGGTGTTTGATAGTTTTGTTTTGCAAAGGGGGTATCTTCTTCGATACTAAGACAGTAAGTCGAGATATGTTCGGGGTTTAGCTCAATAAGTGTCTTAATATTAGAGGCTATATTATCCAAAGTCTGACGTTCGAGACCATACATCAGGTCTAACGAAATATTGTTAAAGCCTGCATCGCGGCACATCTCAAAACATTTCAAGTTATCCTCTGAGTTATGTAGTCGCCCCAAAGATTTGAGCTCTTTATTGTTGAACGATTGAGCTCCTAAACTTAACCTGTTTATAGGTAGCTCGCTCAATTTTTCAAGATACTCCTGATCTATAGTGGCCGGATTTACCTCTAAAGTTGCCTCTTTAAGCTGAACAAGGTCAAACTTTTCAAGAATCATCTTTAGCTGATCAGGTTTCAACAGGCTTGGCGTACCTCCACCGAAATAAATTGTGTGAGGTTTAGCGTCTATATGTTCAAGGTATAGGTCAATCTCTTTCGAAAGGGTTTCAAGATATCGCTCTTTTTCATTTTGATTATCACTTACCGAATAGAAGCTACAGTAGGGGCATTTTCTGATGCAAAAGGGGATATGAAGGTAGATATATCTGATCATTTAATCGACTTAAATATACGCTCCCATCTAACCCCATCATACCCTGTTGACCAGAAGATGAATAGGGGCGATCCAGTGATGTCTTCTCTTTCTAAAAGCCCCCAGTAACGGCTATCGGCACTATAGTCTCGGTTATCGCCCAAGACAAAGTAATGTCCTTCGGGTACGGTCATTGGCCCATAATCATCCCGTTGTGATATTATTCGAGGGTCGAGATACTGTTCATATCCGCCGATATATTTCTCATCATTAACGTAGAGCTCTTTTCTTATCATCTCAATTTTATCCCCAGGCATTCCAATTACTCGTTTGACAACATTCTTTTTTTCGTGATAGTGGAAGAAGAATTTGCTTTTATTCCAGTAGATAGGGGGGATGATTTTTACGAAATTTTCTTTAGGTGGGTGTAGCGGATCGGCAGGATAGCGGAAGGTTACAATATCGTCTCGTTTAGGGTCGGTAAAGAAGTATTTCATTTTATTTGCGACAAGGTAGTCACCGACGAGTAGCGTCGACTCCATAGACCCAGTCGGTATTTTAAAGTTTTGGAAGGTATAGTTTCTGATAATCATAGCCACAACAAAGGCAAAGAGTATTGCTTCCAGCCAGTCTTGTGCCCAGTTTTTCTTTCTAACTATCTTTTTCTTTTTCATTGTAAATCCTTTTTAAGGTATCCGACGTAGCAGTTATTACCTTTAATCGTAAGGTATATAACACTATAGCATATCGTATGTTTTGAAGTCATAATTGAATTACTTAGCTCTTTTCTTCCCTTTAGCAGGTTTTGGCGGGTCTTGAAGGGCTATGGCGAGCTCACGTTTACGCACTTGTGCTGAAGAGCCACTTTCGATGACAAATTCTGTAGAGGCAATACGTCCTGTAGAGGGTTGGGTAATCTCGATTCTAACTGTCTCACCAATTGACCAGTCTACCGGTGCTTTAGCGAGTCCAGGAAAGTTTCCTAAGTTAAATCTGACGTTATAGTAGGTCCCTTCCATATCAATGTAGCAGTGTGGCAACTCATCGGTAAGCACATAATCAGGTCTCCCGACGATCCAGGCACGGAACTTAAGTGAGCCCTCTTCCGGGTAAATAACATTATCGGGGTAGCTACCGCCAAAGTCGTAGATCTCTTGTACCACCATTTTGGGGACAGTCATCTGTCCGAAAGCACTACTGACCAGGAGTAGCAAGAAGGTAACGGATAATAGTATAACTTTTCTCATTTATCTCTCCTTTCCATAAGTTATTAAAAATGGCACGCCCGAAGGGATTCGAACCCCTAACCCTCTGATCCGAAGTCAGATGCTCTATCCGATTGAACTACGGGCGCACTTATAGCAATGAAAAAAAGAATGTGATAGCTGTCTACTTATTTTTCATAGATCTTCATTGTAAAGAAAGATCTCTAACGAGTCTAATCGCTTATAGGGTTAACAACTCACCTCATAACTTGTTTCCCCTGTTAATTACTAGCAACTGTCAGCCTGCTGTTAGGTTACATATTTGTATGATAATCAGGATAAGCATGGGGAAATTACTGCTTGACCAGATTTCGTTTACTACGGAGAATGATTCAGGAAATAAGGAGATTAGACCATGAGCGACAAAGATAGAGTAATGAAGACAGACCATACAATTAAGTCAGTATTTCGGTACGACTCCAAAAAGAAGATTTTACGCCCTTTGATCGGGATGAAGATACCTGCTGGGTTTCCTTCTCCTGCACAGGACTATATCGAAGGGACGCTTGATCTAAACGAGTTTTTGATAAGCCATCCAGCTTCTACCTATTTTGTTCGAGTAGAGGGTAATTCGATGATCAATGCTGGTATATTCCCTGACGATTTACTAATCGTGGATCGTTCTTTGGAGCCGTCTCACAATAAAGTAGTTATAGCATTAGTGGATGGGGAGTTAACGGTAAAGAGGTTGAAGGTAATAGATGGTAGATATATATTAGCTCCTGAGAATGAGGATTATGAGCCGATAGAGGTTGAAGAGTGGATGGATATGTTAGTTTGGGGCGTGGTCACTTATGTCATCCATAAGCTCTGATACTCAGGCACGGTCGGGCTCTAATATATTTGCGCTGATCGACTGCAATCATTTTTATGCTTCTTGTGAGCGTGTATTCCAACCGGAGCTGGAGAATCGCCCAGTTGTTGTGCTCTCCAACAATGACGGTTGTGTAGTTGCTCTAACTCCTGAGGCTAAGGGTGTTGGAATAGTGAGAGGCACCCCTTATTTCAAGATTAAGCACCTAATTAAAAAGCATAACATAGCGGTATTTTCTTCCAACTATTCACTTTATGGAGATATGTCTTGCCGGGTGATGTCAAATCTTTCTCTGTTGAGTCCGGAGGTTGAAATTTACTCAATAGACGAGGCTTTTTTATCATTAGACGGGATGGATAGATCAGAGCTAATCTCTTATGGACAAATGGTTCGTAAGGCGATTAGAAAAAACACAGGGATCCCTGTTTCCATTGGTATTGCGAATACAAAAACTTTAGCCAAAGTTGCCAATCATATTGCCAAAAGGGTTAGGGAGCATAGCGGTGTTTTTGTGATGTTAGAAGACTCTCTTAGAGAAGAGGTTTTAAAGGGGATGCCTGTTGGCGACATTTGGGGCGTAGGACCGCGTAACGCCAAAAAACTAAACAGTATCGGAATCACAAATGCCTGGCAGCTGACTCAGCTCGACGATAAGTGGATAAGGGATAAGATGACGGTAGTGGGGTTGAGGACAGTTGAAGAATTGCGCGGCAACTCCTGTCTCGACTTAGAGATGGTTAAAGAGCCGAAGAAGAGTATAATTAGCTCCCGATCATTCGGCACCCCTGTAGAGTCTTTAGAACACCTTTTAGAGGCAGTTTCCACCTATTGCTGGATTGCCACCGAGAAGCTCAGAGAACAAGGGTCACTGGCAAGGCGTATTCTTGTTTACATTACCACCAACCGTTTCAAGGAAGAGCCACAATATGCCAACTATAAAGAGATAGAGCTCAAGGCGTATACTGCCTATCCGCCAGACTTTATAACCCCTGTTTCGGATGCGCTGACTAAAATGTATCGAAAGGGGTACAAGTATAAGAAAGCGGGGGTAATGATTTCCGATATTATTCAAGAGGAGAGCGCCCCTTACGATTTATTTGAACCATCTTATAATGACGATAAAAGATCGCAAGTAATGGAATGTGTCGACAATATTAACAAAAAATGGGGTAGTCATACCATCTATTTTGCCTCCTCCGGGATCAAAAAAGAGTGGCAAATGAAGCGTGAGATGCTTTCAAATCGCTATACAACTAACTGGAATGAGCTTTTAAAGGTCAAGGCTTAGGCTGTTAATATGTGCGACAGATTCGCTCTTTTTACCAATATAAATACAGTTTTTTTAGATTGAGAAATGCCCTGTAGTGAAAAAAAGTAAGTAGGCCCAAAACAGAGTGAAAAAGATCCAGAAATAGGCTGTAAGTAATACCCTTTTCGTCCATATTAACTCACCCTCATCCTATAGGAACCTAAGGAGAATAGTCGTAGGCGGCCTATATCCGCCTACGACTATTCTCCTTACTATCCCCTTAGGTGAAGGTTTTTATTTGATTGGCAGGCAATGAGATACAGAGATGAGGCGAAATAGTCTTTGACACTTTATCAAATTTGGTCTGATTGGGACACAGCAAGGGCGGAATTGTCCGACCAAAATAGGGGGTCTATTATGAGTAAAAAATCAAAAATTCAAGAGCTTGCTGATGATTTAAGTTATCGTTCCGGTGGAAGTGTTTTGTCAATTTACCAAATTAAACCTGAACTCAGACATTTGGCATCTAAAACTATCCAGAATTACTTGGAATTACCACTTTCCGTGCAGATGGCGGTTAAGTTGTCATATGAGATAAGTGGAACTTTTGGGACTAAGGTCGGTAAGAAAGGTGGCTTTGTGTTTCAGATGTCACACGGCACCCAGCAAATCAAGAAATATGACCCTAAAATTTACAAAAAAAACAGTGAGAATACGCCACTCCGCAAGCGCTCCCGTCTAATAATGCAACAAGCTTCTCAATTCCCTTTAGCAGAGCGTAAAGACAAGGTTAGAGAGCTCTACAAAACAATGCCGTATAACCTATCTCAAACAGATCCGGTTAAACTAAGAATGAAAAACTTTTACTTCGATAGAGAGACGCAAAAAGACGACAGACTAATGATTTATCGTGCTACAGACCCTTATAATCCTAACCCTGATACTGACACCTTTGTCGCAGAAAAGAATTTTTCTCCTAACAGAACGATACCTTTTGAGTTTGACAATAGAGAAGAGGAGTATTATTATGCGGTTAACAGTAGGACTGGTGAACGTTCTAACCTCTTACATTTTATTTGGGAGAGTGACTTTGATCCGGTGATTGTTAAGAAAAATAATAATAGCAGAGGAGTTATTAGCGGAGGACAGTCTATGATAAATAATGGAGGTATTATATTGTCGAGACAAGTAAATACATCGACTATAGCGTGGAAAATAAATGGAAAAAAAGATACCTTGAATTATGGTTGTAACATAAGGAAGGAAGGTTTTTTGGGAGTTACTTTAGATGAGAAATATAATTATGCGGAATGAACTTACAGCGGCTATTAAAAAAGAAAAAGCGATTTTAAGTTGCCTTGAAGAATCAGTAATTAAAAGTGTTAATGCAAGACCGTTTTTGAAATGGGCTGGTGGCAAGCAACAACTTATATCAAAATTAGAGCAGCGGTTTCCTGAACATATTAAAACGACAAAACAAGTAACTCACTATATAGAACCGTTCGTGGGGGGTGGAGCTCTGTTTTTTTATCTTAAATCGAATTATAAAATTGAACACTCAACTATTATCGATATAAACTCTGATTTAATCGCATCTTATAAGGTTGTACAGAACAATGTCAGCGAACTAATATCACACTTGAAAGCAATGGAGATAAATTATCTTTCTGCTGATAATGAAGAGCGCAAGGACATCTACTACCAAACTCGACAAGAGTTCAACTTAAAAGCTGAGAGCTTTTCAAATCAACTCTCAGGAGATACAGTAGAAAGGGTTGCTCAACTTATATTCCTTAACAGAACTTGCTTTAACGGCCTGTATAGACTGAACAGCCGTGGACACTTTAACGTACCACAAGGTAGTTATAAAAATCCAACAATTTGCCAAGAAGAGAGATTAATAGAAGCTCATAAAGCGCTTAAAAACACTGAAATACTACAAGGGGAGTTTGAACTTGTCAAGCATTTAGCAACTAAGGATAATTTCATCTATTATGATCCCCCTTATAGACCTCTAAATACAACATCAAACTTCACAAACTACTCAAAAGATGGATTTAATGAAGAAGATCAACATAGGCTTTATAGAGTGTTTAACGAATTAAATGATCGCCGAGTATATCAGATGCTTTCAAATTCTGATCCGAAGGTTTATGATCCTAAAGATTCTTTCTTTGACAATATGTACTCCAAATATAACATTGCCAGAGTTGATGCTAATAGAATGATTAATAGCAAGGGGGCAGGTAGAGGTTCAATAACTGAACTGTTAATTACAAATTATTAAGGAAATAGGAAGTATTATGAAAAGTCTGTCTATTTATAGAAAGAAGGGCTTAAATAGCTCTGGCGAAGTATTTGATTACCTTATGGGAAATCTCCAGGAAACAGTTGTTGATTGGTCCTATTTCGTCGATTGGAGAAAAGTTATTAAGAATCAGAAAGAAATAGAAATATACCTGAATACTCTAAACTACTTAATAGGTAAAGAAAATGTAGAGGAGGAATTCCGTTATTTACACGCTAAATGTCCCGATATTATTAAGGCCTTACCTATTCTGATAGCTTATAGAAAAAAGGATCTTATTATTCTTGATTCAACTCACACAGAAATATTGTTGACAAAAAAGTATGAGTTGAAAGACTTAATTATAGATCATGCAGTGGAAATTGGTAACAAGACTGGCTTGTTCTCTTTACTTAGTAATAGAAAAATAAAAAACTTGGTAGATTACGTGTTCGGTGTTGAAGTAGGGTTGGATACTAATGCTCGTAAAAACCGAGTAGGCACTGCTATGGAGAGCTTAGTTGAGAAGCATATTAATGAGATTATAGCGGGCGATGAATCAATTAAGTATATTTCACAGGCGACACAAAAAAGTGTTCTTTCCCAACTGGGATACGAAGTTGAGATAAGTGAAACTAATAAGAAAATTGACTTTGCAATAAGAAGAAACGATAAACTGTTCTTTATAGAGACCAATTACTACTCTGGACCAGGATCTAAACTTAAGTCAACCGCAGGTGAGTACAGGGACATGCACAAGTATTGGAACGACCAAGGGATTGTATTTATTTGGATTACTGATGGATTGGGTTGGAAGTCGACTGTAAATGACTTAAGAGAAACTTTTGATGCTATTGACTACACTTTAAATTTAAAAATGCTTTATGATGGTGCCTTAAAGGAAATAATTTTAAAGAAATGATCCATGAAATATACTAAGAATTATCAGAATCAAAATTGCTTCTTCGTTATGGAGCGCTCTAAATACTCCAGTAACCGCTGTGTATTACGCGATGATTTAAGTGGTGTATGGCTATATGAGTCAAACTGTATTGAATTTATGGACCACCTTATTGTGAAATTCCCTGAAGGAAAGTTTGACTTAATAATTGCTGATCCACCTTACTTCTTGTCTAATGGAGGCATTACTTGCCGTGGTGGTAAGATGGTCAAAGTTGACAAAGGAGATTGGGATATATCAGAAGGACCTGAGTTAAATCATAGTTTCAATAAGGAATGGCTATCTCGCTGCCAAAAATTATTGAAACCTAATGGCACTATTTGGGTTTCTGGGACGCATCATGTAATATATTCAATCGGATATGCTATGCAACAGCTGGAAATGAAAATACTTAACGACATTACCTGGGAGAAGCCCAACCCCCCTCCAAATTTATCCCGTAGAGTGTTTACTCATTCAACAGAGACAATTATTTGGGCAGCAAAAAACGAAAACTCAAAGCAGTTATTCAACTATGATTTAATGAGAGAAATAAATCATGGAAAGCAAATGAAAACAGTCTGGCCTATTTTGCCGCCAAGTAAAAATGAAAAAATATTTGGAAGACATCCTACCCAAAAGCCCTTAGCCCTTTTAGATCGAATTATTTTAGCAACCTCAAATGAAGGAGACATAATCTATGATCCTTTTGCTGGAAGCTCTACTACTGGAGTCGCAGCTTTAAAACTAAGGCGTAGGTTTGTAGGAACAGAGCTTGATCCTGATTACATTGAGTTGTCCAAAAAAAGACTAATAGATGTTTTGGAAAGAAATTTACTGCCTATATAGATGTTTTCTTTGCATTAAAATGTGTTTGTGTGTTCTGCAAAGTATGAGGTAACCTGTTTTTTGATTAAAGAGGCGGTCTAAGAAGGGTTCAAAATAACTAACGAGGCTTATTTATCATTACCCATAGAAATTTTCCTGAAGTAATAGGTGAGCCTTTATATAAGGCTAATCAATCCAGAAGCTTGATTTAGACAGGCCAGACACCTAAAGGTACTATTTTAAAACACCTATTTATTTATAAGCTTGGAACATAAATTGCTTGGTATATTATGCAGGGATATGAAATAAGGGTTTTGAAGCTGTTTAATGCTTGTGACCCTTGCTGAAGATTAGTCAAAAGTTAAACATTGCCCGACTGCAGCCGAGAAAACGACATTTTTATCGGGACTAAATAGGAGGACGAGATGTTTACAAAGACCAAGCTGATGAGAGTTGGCTTCATCTTGTTGACAGTGATGTCATTCAGTTTGACAGTCCAGTATGCTGAGCTTAGTGATTTAGACGGCTCGGTTGGGAATAATATCATAATTAAACCTACAAATAAGATTTGTAATAGTAAGTATAATCGTTTAGAGCAGGGTGATATTGCGTTAACAATGGTTCTAAGCCTGGCAAGTCACTCTAACACAAGAATAATTAACACAAGTGTAAACAAAGTAGACAGTGTTGTCAACATTGTTTGTTTACACCATAAATAATAAGTAATGGAGGATGTAATGCCCATAAAAGATGCTAAGTATTTCGTGGTTTTATTAACAATATTGACACTGTTTGCGACACTGACTGTAAATTTATCAGCTCAGTTTGCAGGTGGTCGAGGTACTTTTAACGATCCGTGGGAAGTGGCCACTGCTGAACAGTTAAACAAGGTTAGGGATTATCTTGGCTTTGTAGATATGGAAGTCGATGTATTTAACGTTTATTATTTTAAGCAAGTAGCAGATATTGACTTAGGCGTACCCCCTTGGAATGAGGGAGAAGGGTGGTTGCCAATAGGTGATAAGGAGCATCCATCGTGCTCAATTTATGATGGTAATAATTTTATGATATCTGGGCTGTATATTAACCGTCCAGATACCGACTATGTAGGGTTATTTGGTTATGTAGATACGTCAAATCCGTATAACTTGCATTTGGATGATGTCGATATAGTTGGAAGAGATTATGTCGGCTCATTTGCAGGTATGTCGGAGAGAACAGTTATTCCTCGTGATTATTGCCCCATTTCGCATGGTATTTCAGCGAGTGGCACAGTGAAAGGTAACAGTAATGTAGGTGGACTATATGGCTGTTATATGGGCAGAACAATGCTTAATGATTCTTTTGCAAAAGTTGACGTTGTGGGCTACAGTGAAGGAGAGGCAACCATTGGTGGTTTAGTTGGCTTGATTAAAAACGGTGTATCAACTCATAATGTTTACTCTTATGGGACTGTTACAGCCGCTGGTATGGGGAGTTATGTTGGTGGTCTTTTCGGGAAGGTAGATAATTGTCAATTACCTGCGCTTTACAGTTATTCAGCAGGTAAAGTGGTTGGCGGAGAGAATACTGGAGGCCTCGTTGGGGGTATAATCAATTCACAAGGAAAAGGGAAATATAGCTATTGGGACATTGAAGCGTCCGGACAAGCTGAGTCAGCGGCTGGTGAAGGTAAAACTACCACTGAGATGGCATACCCATATGGCGGTGATTTGTATAGCGAGTGGGATTTTGATACGGTTTGGCAGGATGATGTTTGGGGTTCTGCTAATAATGGCTATCCTATTTTGGGTCAAGCGTTGAAGGTCCCATATCCTGCTGTAGTTGTGTCTCCTACAGGTCAGGGTAAGGTCGATCCGGTATCCGTTACTCTATCTTGGCTTCCGCAGTTTAACAATGCACATAACAATATGGTAACTGAGTTTGCTGTTTCTTTTGGCACGGATAATCCACCTACTAATATCGTTAATAGAAAGGCTATAGCTTTGAATACAAGCTTTACAGTTCCAATAGAGCTTGATTATGATACCACTTATTTTTGGCAAGTACTCCCTCTGAATAAAACTGGGATTGCCGAAAGCTGTCCAGTATGGAGCTTTGCGACTCTAAGTTTAGGTGAAAAGTACTTCGCCGGTGGTAATGGGTTTGAGACTGATCCTTGGAGAATTGAAACGGCTGAGCAGCTTAAAAACATACATCATTTTGTTAATCAATACAAACATTTTGAACTAAAGAATGACATTGACTTTACCGACTCGGAGCGTGAAAGTGAAGAGAGTATATGGACACCTATCGGCAAGAATAAGACGACTGCTTTTAATGGTGTTTTTGATGGTAAAGGGCATGCAATCAAGGGACTTCACATCAAATCAAATGATGAAAACGTAGGCTTTTTTGGCTATCTTTCAGAAGCAAATATAAAAGACCTTTATTTAGTGGACGCTAAAGTTGAAGGGGGGATCTATGTAGGGGGAATTGCAGGAGTTAGCGATAATAACTCCGAAATATCTCACTGTATCGTTATGGGTGAAGTCACCGGTGCCGAATCGGTAGGTGGAATAGTTGGTAAGAATAGTGATTCAGAAATTGTTGCAAGCGCTAATAAAGCGTCGATCAATGGCAACAGATATGTTGGAGGATTAGCTGGGCGAAATAATTCTTCAATGATAAAGAATTGCTATAACGTCGGGAAAGTGAGTGGAAGTGAGCGTACAGGAGGGCTTGTAGGCCATAACACTCGCGGTAATTTGGCGCACAACTATTCATCCGGTATGGTCAACGGTGACGCCTTTGTTGGTGGTTTGGCAGGCAGCTATAGTGAGTCTGGTTCAAAAGACTACAGGAACTATTGGGATATAGAAGTCTCGGGGCAAAATAGTTCTGCTGCTGGTATTGGCAAAACTACTACAGAAATGACTTATCCATACGATACAGATGCTTTCGTTGGTTGGGATTTCAGTAAAATCTGGATTGCTGATTTCGATCACACTAAGAATAACGGATATCCTTACCTGTTAGTAGAACGAGATTTTTCTACAGATGCAAATCTAATGATCACCCCTTCAACTATTGTTCTTAATAACTACCCTAACCCGTTTAATCCAGAGACTACTATCTCGTTTAACCTTCCTATGGCAAGTGAGGTGGGGCTCTCTATCTATAATATTAAAGGACAATTAATTGAGAAAGTAGTCAATAGCTCTATGGAAGCAGGGCAGCATAAAGTAGTGTGGAACGGCAATGACGTATCATCTGGCCTCTACTTCTATAAGCTGACTACACCTGAAGGGAGCCTAATCAATAAAATGATGCTACTTAAGTAGTATATACGATTTATAAAAGATAGGGCGGGCTTGTCCTGCCCTATTACTCAGAGCTTTAACAAAACAAAAGGGAGGTTGTGATGTTTAGTGAGAAGAAAAGAATAATAATTGGTCTGCTGCTACCCCTGTTCTTAATGGGCGTTATCGGTCTCTATGCTCTTTTTGGCGGTGGTAGTGGTACACAAGAAGACCCTTGGCTTATCGAAACTGCTGAACAATTGAAGTACCTGTCCACTAATGGATATTACAGACAGGTTGCCGATATAGATTTAGGCGTTTCTCCTTGGAATGAAGGGAAGGGTTGGGAACCTATCGGTATTACTGGAGCTGCTTTTAGCGGAAATTATGACGGTGGTGGGTATAGGATTTCAAATCTTTATATTAATTCTCCTAATACCTCTGACGTTGGTCTGTTTGGAACTTGTTTTGGTGCTACGTTAAAAAACATTGTTTTAGAGAACGTTGATGTAACCGGGCGTAAGTGGGTTGGCGGACTTGCTGGTCAATTCTCTGGGAAACTACCATGGAAAGATGGTAATCCCTATGGGAACATATATAACTGTTCTGTTAGTGGAAGCGTTAAGGCAGACTCACGAGCCGGTGGGTTAGTTGGTTACTCTAAATATATAAAAATGTACTGGTCTCATTCAGATGTAGATGTGGAAGGCTTTGGAGCAGATGAGGTAATTGGTGGCTTTGCTGGGTATTTGGGCGAAGGAGTACTGATTTCAAACTGCTACTCAAGAGGAACAGTGTGTACGGACAACCATATGTCTTCAGGAGCATTTGTTGGAATAGTTAACCCGCTTGAGGGTGTAGTGAGAATAGAGAATTGCTATGCAGCAGTGGAAATGCCGTCAAATGTAAAAGGATTCTTGGGGTATTCCTCCCTTCCAAATGAATATGAGGTGATTAATAGCTATTGGAATCATGACTTGAAAGAGAGTAGAGATAACGGCTTAGAGAAAACAACCGAAGAGATGACCTATCCTTACAAAGGTAATGTTTATGACGGATGGGATTTTGATAATATATGGCAGCACGATATAGACTATACTGTTAATGATGGATACCCATACCTACGAAAAGACATAGATATAGAGCTTTCCGCTGATAAGGATAATTTGGTAACCATGTGGAATACCGAACTAAATAACTACCCTAACCCATTTAATCCGGAGACTACTATCTCGCTTAACTTGCCTAAAGCAAGCGAGGTAGAGCTCGCTATCTATAATATTAAAGGACAATTGATTAAGAAGCTGATCAATACCCATATGGAAGCGGGACAGCATAAAGTGGTGTGGAATGGTAATGATGTCTCATCCGGTCTCTACTTCTATAAACTGACTACACCAGAAGGGAGCCTGATCAATAAAATGATGCTACTTAAGTAGTGCGTAATTCATAAAACACAGGGTGGGCTTTCCTGCCCGCCCTGTCATTCAAAGCCTTAACAAAACAAAAGGGAGGTTGTGATGTTTAGTGAGAAGAAAAGTGTAATAATTGGCCTG
>JAJBBL010000156.1 GCA_020532365.1 Candidatus Cloacimonadota bacterium
AAGAGTGCCCCATCTATTATAAAAACTACGTCTAACCCCATACAACAACGCTCAAAGGTTCTAAACAAAAGGGGGATAGGAATTTCTCTACCCGATCAGTTCAAGGGAGGAAACAAGAACGGATCGGTTAAATAAATCATTAACTAATGAGCCATTAGGGTTTACATAAGCAGCAAGAAACACATTTGTTTGGTGGATTTTGTAGGTCGTCGAGCTTGCTTCAGCCGCCAGAGCTTTTTTGTTTAATCTCTACGAACGGTTTCTACATCACTGTTGAAAGGTAGGATCTGCAGGTGGAATACGATGATGGGTAGCTCCTTATTTAGCAATTACAAAGGCTTCTTTTTGTAGAAACAAGTTTTTCACCATTATTGGTCGCCAAAGAATATCAGACGAGTAGACTGGAAACTTTTATAGTGGTGTCTCCATATCTTCTCTTTATTCTTGTAGTGAGGCAGATGACTTTCAAAAAGAGATAGGGGTGTATCAACTTTATTGGAGGTGGCTTATACTGAAAGGGTAAAAGTTTGCCTATGAAAGTTATTTCTCGCCAAGTCTATTTGCATTTGTTTTCATCCCATCACTTTGAAAATGTCTCTTTCGAAGTATTGTTTTTTGTAGGTGATGAAGAAGTCGTTGCTACACAAGGCTCATTTACTTTCTTTCCGCATTTAGTACAAAATGGCCTGTCTTCACTGAGCTGATTACCACATTGAGTGCAAAACATAAAACCTCCTTTACTTGTTCATTTATTCTCTCAGAGCTGTGCCACATTTACCGCAAAACTTTTGGGATTCAGCTATTGAGGCACCGCACGAAGGGCAGCGGTTTAAGGCCACTGCATTTCTTTGCTTGTTTTTACATCCATTTAGTATTTCATTATATTTTCCTTCATTAACCCAGGTAAGAAGCTCTTTAGCTCTCATTACAGTCCAAGGGTGTGTCTGTAATCTAAGTAAGAGAAACTTTGTGAACTTATTTAACATACCTGTGTCAAATCCTTCAAACTCAGTTGCTTGTTTTATAAAACACTCTACGTCAGCATTAGAATAAATTTTAAACGGTAGTCCAGCAAACTTCATATGGACTTTTATAGCGGCTTCCAGGTTTTGGCATACTAATAAACCTGCTCGATCCGCTGTAAACTCAGATTTACGTTGCCAATCGTATAGTGCAAGAGCCAAACCTTGAGATACCAGTCCTCCAATACCGGGGATTATGTTATTGGCAATACCACCCAAGTAAGGAATGTAGCGAGCCAGCTGATAATAAAGAACATGTTCACTTTTGATGTGTCCAAGTTCGTGCCCAATTAGAAACATTAATTCATCGTAACTTAGAAGATCCACAGCCAATGAGCTGATGCCGACAATGTGATTTTGTGCTCCAGAGGTGAAAGCATTGATCTCGAAATCCGGCTGTAGGTATAAATCTGGAATTATTTCAATATCGAGTATATTGCATGCCTTAATAAACATTTCATATAGCTCAGGATAAGAATCATTTGTGACTCTAATAAAGCTGCCTGTCTGTGAAATTCTGAGCAATCTTTCAATTCCTAACTCAAAAAATTTTTTTATCAAGGTATCTAATCCCGGAATCTTCGATAAGTGTTCTAGAGCCAAACGGTCAAGATCATGCTCATATTCCCTTGATGAAATACCTTTAAGAAGCTGCTTCTCGCAAGTTAATGATATTAGTCTATCAACCAAGCTACTAAACTCTTGCTTCGGGAATATTATGGATTCCATAATAGAGTTTTCAATGGCTGAGCTGTGAATATCAGAGTTAGCTATAGAGTTATGTATTTTTTCTGCTAAATCCCTGGCCAAACATAGCTTATCCATTAACCGTAGAAGTTTATTGTTGCATAGTAAAGAGAATTTAATTCTCACATACAGGGAACAATAAGAGTATATGAATATCTTTTGTTCTTGACTGATTAAGGTTGGGTTGATCAAATCAAGTATCTCTTTTTCAGAATTAATTGTGCTCAGGACTTCTTTTGTAGTATCATGATCCAACAATGTCGAGTTGTTTAACAATATCTCTTCTAAAGTTTTTCGATCACCTAGTTCAGAAATATAAAATAAAGAGTACACCAATAGTTTCATTATCATTATCCTTTATGTTTACTGTAGTTTGATAACAGATCCGTGTTTAATACTATGGAATGGCTGTTATTTCCCTGAATCAAGAGCTGGATGTGCTGGATAAATGCTGAGGTTGTTCTTCCTGTATTATTTTCGTAGTTTGTACCAGGTTGATTAAGTTTAGAAGAAAGAGGTATTTGAGCACCCATGCTAACATAATGGTCGAAAATATTCAAAGCCCCTCCTTGTTTATCTTAAAAACTTTAACAGAACTTTATCAACTTTATCCATCAACATATTCTGGTTAATTGCACCCCATCCAGCTGTAATAATAGTTGGCCAGAACACGAGGAGCCCTATTGTTGCACCAGCAGCTTTATCCATCCATTTAGCACCACCTATTTGTACGATTAAATCTTCACCATCTATACTCAATATTACTGTAACAGCTTTATCAAGTCCTATGGCTTTCTCTAAGAAAGAGCTTGATTTTTGGCCTTGTACTACTATTTCGTTCTCGTTTTCTATAAAATTTGTTTGCAAGCGATCGTTTTCAAGGGTTAATCTAACGAGCTCAGCAGCTTCATTTAAGTGTTCAGACATGCCGACATAGACTCTTTTTGCTTTTGTCTCATCATTAGTCTGACTTGAACTTGATGAGTTTTCAGATATATCAGATAGTTTCGCCCCACAACTTCCACAGAAAACATCACCCTCAAAAACTTCCTTACCACATTCAGTACACCACATAAAAACCTCCAATCAATTAATGTAAAAACTTCTGAACCAGAAGTTGTAGAGCGATATAGTTATGTCAAGAGAAAAAACTCTTTATTTTGAAGACACCACTATAAAAGTATCCAGTCTACTCTGTTGGAGATCTTTAGTGGTATGATTTAACACTACAAAGAGAAGGATTATGACTTGGTTTAAGAGTCTTTGTACAGATACCATACTGTATTGAGTCTCAAAAGACTGGGTTGCAGCAGTATTCGAGTTTAGTTGTCGTGCCTTTAACGATGTTGCGTATTGTTGGTTTTCTCGACTTCTTTCAGTTCTTTGGCGACACTGGCTACATTTTCTGCAAGTATGAACCATACTACCCAGGCAACTATTACACTATTGATCCACGCGGCTTTAATAATATATCTCATAATTGAGAAGGGAACCCACCAAAAGGCGAATATCAAAAGAGTGTTAAACACTACGGCATGGATATTTTTATTGGTAGTTTTCCAAGCTAACTGGATGACATAGAGCCATAAAGTGATGTGAAAGCCTACTCGAAGGAGTGGACCATATCCAAAATGGATTAAGGTTGAGATTATTACTATAATGGTCCAAAATATTCCGAGGAGTAAATTACCGGCTGTCGCAATTGGGGTCTTTGGGTCTTGTTGCTGTCTCATAGTAACCTCCATCTTTAATCTTTGTTGTGCCCTTATTATAACAGTTCGGTCAATAAAGTGAAAAAATAATCACACTATCTTTTTAAATAGGGCACCGTGTAACCCCTTATATATAATAGAGGGGTGCTGATCTGAACTCCTCAGTTGTTTTCCCTTGATATGTAGAAAAAGAGTATAAGCCTGTTTGACTGAACATGGTTTTAGAACTCATCGAGTAGTAAATCTCGTTAGCAGGTCTGATCAGCTTTGATACTGCAAATTAGCTCTATTAAAGTGTATCGGCGAAATAATGATTGACAGGGTAAGTCTAAATTCTAAGGTGAAGCAAGAACATAGCCAAATGGGAGAATTATGAATCTTTATCAGAAAATACTTGAGAGTGAAAATTTCTTCCTCATAGCAGGACCCTGTGTAATAGAGGACTCGGCGATTCTATATAAAATAGCCGAGACATTAAAAAAAATAACAGAAGAGAGAAACATACCTTATATTTTCAAGGCTTCTTATCTCAAAGCAAATAGAACATCAGAATCATCCTATTCGGGTCCTGGCTTAGATGAAGGGTTGAAGATTTTAGAGAAGATTAAACGAGAGTTTGAGCTTCCGATCCTAACGGACATCCATCAGACAGAAGAGGCTGAGCTTGTGGCAGAAGTTGCCGACATACTCCAAATACCTGCATTTTTAGCGAGGCAAACATTCTTGATTAAGAGTGCCGCCAAAACGGGCAAGATAGTTAATCTTAAAAAAGCTCAGTTTATGGCACCTGAAGATATGAAAGGGGCTGTGGATAAGGTGGTCAGCGAAGAGAATACCCAGGTAATGATAACTGAGCGTGGTACTTCATTTGGTTACCATAATTTAGTGGTAGACTTTAGAGGATTCCCTGTGATGAAACAGTTCGGATACCCTGTAGTTTACGATGTTACACACAGTTTGCAGAAGCCTTCGATAAAGAATGTGTCGGGTGGCACACCGGAATACGTACCAATGATGGCTAAAGCTGCAATGGCAACAGGTCTCATTGATGGCATATTTATTGAGACACATCCAAATCCTGAAAAGGGGCTTAGTGACGCAAAAAGTATGATTAATCTCGATTTGATGGGTCAGCTTTTAGACGAGCTAATTGCGATAAAAGAGGTTGTGAGATGATAGACTATAACAAAATCAAGCTACTTATCCTTGATTGTGATGGCGTCCTTTCAGATGGCATGGTCATCTACTCTGAGGATAATATTGAGTCCAAAGCTTTTTCAACCAAAGACGGTTTAGGCTTAATCCTCTTGAGGTTTACCGATATTAAAGTTGCTGTCATTACGGGAAGAAGCTCAAAAGCGTTGGTGAGAAGAACTGATGACCTTAAGCTCAACTTTCTCTACCAAGGGGTCAAAAACAAGGTTGCTACTGCACAAAACATTATCGACGGTATGGGAATAGGGTGGGAGAACGTTGCTTTTATGGGTGATGACCTGAACGACTATCCACTCTTAAAAAAAGTGGGCTTTACTGCTACTACCGAAAGTGCCCCTGAACGTATCAAACAGCTCGCAAGCTTTGTTTCAACACTACCCGGTGGCAATGGGGCTGTACGTGAATACGTCGAGTATATCCTACAAAAGCAGAATAGGTTTGAACAGGTAGTTGATAAATATTTAGAAGATTTGTTATTGAAGAGTAAAGTGTTACCTAAGTCCATTAATCAGTAAAAGCTTTCCAAAGTAGTATGAGACAGATCAACGTAATGAAGAGCCAACACCGAAGCGTTACCCTGATACTACCTGTTTTGTTGGCTATGTTTGCTATTTCCTGTGATCTAACTGAACAACAATACTATGAAAAGATCAGAACTAAAAACGCTGAAGAGCAGAGTGATAACGTTGAAATTTATGAAATTAAAGATAATAACGTGATGCGAAAGATTTTGGCTGATAAGGTCGAACGCTTCTATGAGAAAAAGCAGTTAGAGGCTTATGTTGTCACCATTATTGATTTTGATGAAGAAGGAAATGAGATAATGAATCTAACTGCAGAAAAGATGACGATTAGTGAAAATGATGACGAATATACTGCCTCCGGTAATGTTGTAGTTAAAAAAGAGTCTAACTATCTTTATACAGAGCTCTTAGTCTGGGATCAGATATACGATACTATTTATGCGCCAGGGGAAGTGACCTTAGTAAGAGAGGATAATGTGGTTAAAGGGGTGGAGCTTAGGAGTGATATTGAGTTTAAGAACATTTCCCTCAACAAAGTTACAGCGGAAGGTAAATTAGATGAAAAGAATATTGACTTTTAGCCTATTAATCCTGTTGTCCACTTTGCTTTTTGCGTCGGACGGTGAGCATAGACCCTATAAGCTAATTAACTCGGATCAGTTAAAGATAGACTGGATTGGGGGAGAGTATTTGACTCGACTGATGGGGAATGTACACTTCTTTTATGGAGATACAGAATTTTTTGCTGATAATGCAGAGATATATGACGTTACTAAGATTGCTAAGATGTTTGGTAATGTCAAAGTAGTTGAAGACACGCTCACGCTTAAAGCAAACAGAGCTGAATATGACCAGATCAGTGAGCAGTTGATCTTGAACGGTGACGTGTTTGTTATGGAGAATCATGCTGACGGCTCGTACCGTACATTTTTAGCTGATAAGGTTCACTATATGCGTGATGAGAGACACCTCTATGCTTTTAATAACGTAAGGTTTTATGATGAGCGGGAAGATGCTCGAGGTGAATCCCAGTATCTTGACTATGATTTTGAAGAGGGATACGGCTTTATCTCTGATTCGCCTAAAATAGAGGTTGGTGGTGAGGAAAGGATGACAATCACTGCCGAAAAAGTCGAGTTTCATAGCGAGTTTAATAGACTCTCTGCCTCTTTCAACGTCGAGAGTTTATATGAAGATTACTTGATCAAGAGTGACTTTCTACTCCTTTTCACTAAAGATAGCTATGCCGTATATATCGGAGAGCCAAAATTGAATTCTAATTTGGCAGATGCAGAGGCTGACAAAATATACCTTTATTTTGATGATAGGGCGATAGAGAAAGCAATCTTAGAGGATAACTGTGTGGTGAATTTCGCCCTTAAAGAGGATGAGGCAAAAGATAATGAAGTTAAGTGTGACTTAATGGAGCTACGCTTTAAGGATAATTCGATCACAACAATGTATGCAGAGAAAAACGTTAAATCACTGTATATAGGTGAATCAGAAGAGGATAAGGATTCATTTAGAAATTATGCAGAGAGCGACAAGCTTCAGATCAATTTCGGCCTCGATAATCAAATAGAATCTATCTCTTTTGCTGGTAAAGTAAAGGGGGGGTATCTGTTTTCTGGACAGAATATTTTCGGCGAGAAACAATGAGTAATACTATGAATAAAAATAAAGTAACAGTAAACAATTTAGTTAAGAAATACGGGAAGAAGACGGTAGTTAATAACGTCTCGCTCGAAATAACACAGGGTGAAATTGTGGGTATTTTAGGTCCTAACGGCGCCGGTAAGTCTACCACTTTCTATATGATATTGGGGCTTACTAAGCCGAACGGTGGACAGGTTCTATATAATGACCTTGATATTACCCGGAAACCGATGTATAAGAGGGCGAGGCTCGGTATAGGCTATTTGGCACAAGCACCGTCAGTGTTTCACAAACTTACTGTAGCGGACAATATAATGGCGATATTAGAGACAATTCCGATGAGTAAAAAAGAGCGGAAAAATAAGTTAGATGAATACTTATCCGAACTGTCTTTAACTAAAATAGCCCACCAAAAAGCATACACGCTATCTGGTGGAGAGAGAAGGAAATTAGAGATAACAAGATCGCTGGTCACATCCCCATCATTTTTGTTATTGGATGAGCCTTTTGCTGGTGTAGATCCCTTAGCGATAAGTGATATCCAAGACATTATAGTTAAACTGAAATCGAGGAATATCGGTATTCTGATCACCGACCATAATGTGTTAGACACGCTCTCAATAACTGAGCGAGCTTACATTATATTTGAAGGGGAGATTCTGATGTCAGGAACATCAGAAGAGCTGATTAACAGTGAAAAGGCACGTAAACTATACTTAGGTGACAAATTTCTAAAACCATTTTATATTAAGTAACTATGGGCAAGATGGAGCATTTTTTAATACAAAAGACAACGCAAGAAATGGCGTTGAAGCCGGCTATGTTGCATTCACTCCGCATGTTGGCGCTGACTCAGACAGAGTTAGAGATGCAAATTAAGAAGGAAATTGAGCTTAACCCCCTCTTGGAAATACAAGAGGAGGAAGATGAGCTGCTTAAACAAGATACACCCGCAGTTGATGAAGATATTGAAAGCAAAGAGAATGAGGATGATGACTCTGAAGGTGATGAGGAGTTAAAAAAGACAATCGAAGAGCTTAAAGAGTTCAGTGAAATACTTGATGAGTGGTCTGACTACCATCGAGATAATAGAAATGACTCGCGCACCAGAGAGTTTCCAGAAGTTTCTAACACCGACTCTTATCACTCAAATTTCAACGAAAAAATAGAAGACCTGTTTAATCAGATCGAGAAACTACCTTTGAATGAAGATGAGTTATCCTTTGTACACGAGCTTTTAGAGAATATAGATGAGTTTGGCTTTCTGCCGAGCGACTTAGATATCTATATCTTGGCAAATGATTATATGGATGGCAATCCTAAGACAAAAGAGTTCATCGAACGAGTGAATGAAATACACAAGATGGTATTAAACTTGGATCCGAAAGGTATTGCAGCCAGAACTATACCGGAATCTCTTTTAGCCCAATTAGACCCAAATGATGATGACTTTGAGCTGTTGACGTTGATTATCGAACACCATTTTGATGACCTTATTAACAGAAGATTTCAACAGATTACGAAAGAGCTTTCGATCACTATAGAGGAGCTGTCTGTCTGTAAGAGTAAGATTATGTTGCTTAATCCGAAGCCCGGTTTACAGCTAATCAACCAACTAATAAGCTACGTGCTGCCAGATGTGATAATCCGTAGAATTGAAGATGATTTCGTTGTTTATGTAAACGATACAAATATACCTCGGCTAACCTTGAATCGTCGATACAGAAATATGATCGCAACAGGAAGAATTAAAGATAGAGAGTTTCTCGACTTTTTACGAGATAAACTGAGTTCTGCTAAGTTTTTGATCAGATCGATCTATATGCGGACAAACACTATTCTACGAGTGACACGCTCTATCATCGACCACCAGAAAGACTATTTTTATAACTATAGCGGGATTTTAAAGCCGCTTACTTATAGCATTATAGCTGATGACGTTGGAGTTAGTGAGTCGACTATATCTCGTGTTGTCAAAGATAAGTTTGCCGACACACCTTTTGGAATAGTATGCTTGAAAGATTTCTTCACTACCTCTGCAGGTAGAACTAACAGCTATGAAGAGGTGTCTAAACAAAACGTGCTTAAACTTATAGAGCGGATAATTGACTCTGAGGATAAAGGGGCACCCTTTTCAGATGAAGAGATTGCAAATGAGTTACGGAAGATAAACATTATTATCTCGAGGCGAGTAGTCGCTAAATATAGAGAAAATTTAGGAATATTAAATAGCAGATTAAGGAGGAAAATGGAATGAATCACAAGGTAGCGGTAATTGGTGGAGGTCCAGGCGGTTATGTGACAGCTATTAGACTGAAGCAGAAGGGGATAGACGTTGTTTTGTTTGAAAAGGAGAGGTTAGGTGGGGAGTGTCTAAATCAAGGCTGTATTCCGACCAAAGCGTTGGTAAAAGTTGCTGATCTTTATAACGAGATGAAAAACTCTTCAATATTTGGTATCAATGTTGAAGCCCTTAGCTACGATTATGAGAAAGTGTATGAGCGTAAAAATGCAGTTATCGAGCGCTTAGTTTCTGGGCTCGACTATATATATAAGAAAAGAGAAATCCCAATTATTAATGAGGAAGTAACAGCCGTATCCAAGCCAGGAGATAAGTTTAGCGTCAAAACTAAAAGTAATGAATATACTGCAGAATATGTAGTAGTAGCTACAGGCTCAGCACCTTTTGAGCTGCCACAGATGAAGTTTGACGGTGTTGATTTCCTCTCTTCAAGCGATGTATTGGCTTTGAAATCACTACCTGAACATATCACTATTATCGGCGGTGGAACTATAGGTTGTGAGTTTGCCTCTATCTTCAATAATTTTGGAGTGAAGGTTGAAATTGTCGAGCTCATCCCGAACTTACTCAACAATGAGGATCAAGAGATAGTCAAGAAGCTCAATATAGCTTTTAAAAAGAAAAAGATCAAAATACATCTTGGAACTAAAGTGGAAGAATACAGTAAAGAGGGTGACAAGATTACCCTTAAACTGGCTAACGGAAAGGAAATCGTTACAAATAAAGTTTTGATTAGCACAGGTAGAGTGCCCGTCTGTTCAGTTAAATTTGAAGATTTAGAGGTTGAATATGACCGAAATAGAATCGCAATTGACTCAAAAATGGAGACTAATGTCGCTAACCTATTCGCTATTGGCGATATTACAGGTAAAATGATGCTTGCACACACTGCCAGTAAGCAAGGTTTGATGGTTGCAGAAACTATTGAAGGAAGAATTAATGGTAATGAAAATAAGCAGCCTAATGAGCTGATTTATTGCAATATTCCACGCTGTACGTTCACCGAACCTGAGGTTGCATCAGTCGGTTATACCGAAGAAACGGCTAAAGAGGCAGGTTTTGATATAAAGATTGGTAGATTTAACTATATGGCTAACGGTAAAGCGATAGGGATGAACGCTACAGACGGTATGGCAAAAGTGATAGTTGATGCTAAAACAGATAAAGTGATAGGTGTTCACATAGTGGGCTCAACAGCTACAGAGCTCATAGCAGCGGGCAGTGTAATGGTTAATCTCGGTTTAACAGTAGATATGTTAGATAAAGTTATCTATGCTCATCCAACCTTGTCAGAGGTTATTATGGAGGCGACTGAAGATATAAATAATTTATCGACTCACAAAATATAGTCTTGCTTTTCTGATGAAAAAGGTTAGAATATTTATTACGATGATTAAGTCTGATAAGCAGAGAAGATTAGTAACAAATAGGTCATACGGAAGTTGAATATAAGAGGGATGCAATGACAATAGAAAGAAAGCCAGAATGGTTAAGAATTAAGTTTAGACGTTACAATGAGGCTCTGCAGACAGAGAACATCGTTAGAAAGTATAATCTACATACAGTATGCGATAGTGCTGCCTGTCCAAATAAAGGTGAATGCTTCTCCAATAGTACCGCTACATTTATGCTCTTAGGCGATATATGCACACGCCGATGTCGCTTTTGCAACGTAAGTGAAAATGTCGACAAAATAGACGCCCCAAATCCAGAAGAACCAAAGCTTATCGCTAAAGCTGTTAAAGAGATGGGACTCGATTATGTTGTGTTGACAATGGTGACGAGAGATGATTTGCCAGACGGTGGAGCTGAGCATATATATAGAACAATTAGTGAAATTAGAAGGGAAAATGGTGATGGCATCGGGATTGAGATCTTAGTTTCAGATTTAGATGGAAATCGCAAAGCATTAGATCGAGTCTTAGAAGCTTCACCAAAAGTGTTTAATCATAACGTAGAAACAATTCCAAGACTTTACTCTGAGTTACGTCCTCAAGCAGTGTATACCAGGAGCTTAGAGGTGCTTGAAAACGCTTTCAAGGCGGGTATCGAGTATACTAAAAGTGGGTTTATGGTAGGGCTCGGTGAGACTGAGCCTGAAATCTCTGTCTTGATGGACGATTTACGCAGAGTAGGCGTTTCAATTTTAACTATTGGGCAATATTTAGCCCCTTCAAAACTACACTATCCAGTTAAAGAGTATGTACACCCGGACATATTCCAGAGGTACAAGGAGATGGCTTTAGAAAAAGGTTTTAAAACCTGCTTCTCAGGCCCTTTTGTCAGAAGTTCTTATAAAGCTAAAGAGGCTTTAACAAATTGATTTAACTTTTAAATACAGATAAGGGGGATCGATATGCAGATCACAATCACAGCAAGGCGTTTTGAGTTAACAAATGCAATCAGAGACTATGTTGAACAGTCTTGTGAAAGACTTGGTAAGTATTTTGACCATATAATTAACATTCATGTAATCTTGACTTTGGAGAATAGTAGGAACATTGTTGAGATGAGTATGCACGCCTCAAGATTTAATCTACAAAGCGAAAGTGAAGAGATGGATATGTATCTCGCACTGGACACAGCAGTCGATAAGATGGAAGCCCAGATCAAAAAACTGAAAGATAAGGTAACCGACCACCAAAAGAAAAGTGTTATGAAAGATCCTAACTTCTTCCATTCTAATCTTTTTGAGACATCCAAAGAGAGAAACGAAAAGAAGATGGTTAAGACCAAAAGAGTACAAGCTGAGATTATGAGCGTGTCAGACGCTATTGACGCTCTGTCTCAGAAAGATAAACCGTATATGATATTTAAGAATGTCGAGACTGATAAGATTAACGTCTTGGTTAAGACAGATGCTGATCAGTACAGACTAATTGAACCTTAACTGATAACTTTTAAAGAGTTACTATAAATGAAAGTTTTAACTGCTAAAGAGCTTTTTGAAAACAAAGGAAAGGATTTGGCTCTGTCTCTCGTGACAGAGCCAAAGTCATTATCTAATACTATTCAAGATGACCATTTGAATAGGCCGGGATTGGCCATATCTGGTTATTTGGGGTATTTTTTGTATAAGCCGATCCAGATCTTAGGTGAGACAGAAATCAGCTATATGCAGACGATTAAAGAGGATGTCCTATACGATCGTATCAAAGCTATGTTTGAATACAGTATCCCTCTGATAATCGTTACCAAAGGCCTATCTATCCCACAGCAAGTAGAGTTTTTAGCAAATGAAATGAATATTGCAATAATGTCGAGCCGACTCTCTACCGATAATCTAATCTCCTCACTAACCCGCTATCTAAAAGAGTATTTTGCGCCGAATAAATCCATCCACGGAACACTGATTGAAGTTTATGGAGTAGGTGTGTTACTCACAGGAAAGAGCGGTATTGGAAAAAGTGAGTGTGCTCTTGACTTAATTGAACGAGGACACCGCTTAATAGCTGATGATTTGGTTAAAATAACACGTTATGAGGATACTCTTATCGGTACTCAAGTTAACGATTTTGGATGTTTTATGGAGGTTCGTGGAGTTGGTTTAATAGATGTCGAACGGATGTTTGGAGTTGAGGCATTTAGAAAGCGGACAATTATTGATACCCAGGTAGAGCTGCTGTTGTGGCAGGATAACGTTGATTACGAACGGATTGGCTTGACCAACAACTACGTTGATGTCTTAGGTGCTAATATCCCGATCATTTATCTGCCAGTCTCTCCAGGGAAAAACATTTCTGTAGTTATTGAAGTCATAGCACTGAACCATATTTTAAAGAATTACGGCTATGAAGCGGCAGAAGTATACCAACGAAAGCTGAATGAGAAACTACAGAAGAAGAATATCACAAACAAGTTTGGTAAAACTTTTGATTGATTTTTGAAATTAACTATTAAGGGTTCGCCTATAGGAGTAAACATTAACGATATGAGTTATAATCTATGATAAGGAAAACAGTTAAGGTATTGAACAAGCACGGTTTACATACGAGGCCTTGTGCTTTAATCGTCAAAACAGCTTCTAAATACCGTTCAGATCTTGTTATCAAAAAAGGAAGTATTGAGGTTAACGGCAAGAGCATTATGGGTGTTATGATGTTAGCTGCCGAGCATATGTCAGAGTTAGAGTTAATAGCAAATGGTGTTGATGAGGAATATCTTGTAAACGATATAGTGGAGTTATTTGCAACAAAGTTTGGTGAGGAATAGTGCGACAGTATTCAGGCATTGCAGTCTCTTCAGGTATAGCGATTGGTGAAGCACGGGTTAGAGTAAAAAAAAAGCTAAACGTTGCTAAACGAATCATTAATGACCGTGAAAAGGAGCAAGAAAAAGAGAAATACCTCACGGCTATCGAAGAAGAGTTAAAGGAATTAGATGACCTTTTAGCAAAATTTGACGTTGAAAGGGAAGATGTAGAACTCTTAGATATTTATAAAGAAATACTTAACGATCCGGCACTTAAAGATAAAATCACACAGCTTATAGAAGAAAAGAAGTTCTCAGCTGAATATGCACTTTATGAGTTTTTTATGGAGATTAGTGCCGTTTTTAAAAATATGGATGACCCTTATCTTGCTGAACGGGGCTCCGATTATGAAGATATAGTTAACAAGCTAATCAACCGATTAAACGGTAACTTAGAGCTACCCCTTGAAGATGTAATAGCTGAAGCAAAAGATGATAGACAGGTAGTTCTTGTGATGGAGGACATATCTCCTACCGATGTAGCCCGCTCTTATCACTCTAATATTTCCGGTATCTGCTTGGTGAAAGGGAGCAAAACATCCCATTCCGCTATTATAGCCAGAGCGCTCGGTATACCTGTTGTAGTGGGGGTCACAGAACTTTTATTTAGTACCAAAGAGGGTGATCAAATTATTGTGGATGGCAATAAAGGTGTGGTCATTATTAACCCAGAAAAAGAACAACTGACTGCATACCAACAACAAAGAGACAGCGAGCTACTTGAAAAAGAAGAGTTGGAAACACTTATTGACCTTAAGTCTGAAACAAAGGACGCTAAATATATCTCCTTGCTTTGTAATATTGAGTTGAAAGAAGAATTGGCAGCTGTTTTGCACGCTAAAGCAGATGGAGTAGGGCTATTCCGTACAGAATTTTTATACGTGGATCGTGATGAGTTACCCTCTGAAGAGGAGCAGTTTGAAATATATAAGAATATAGCGGAAGAGCTTGGAGAAAAAGAGTTTACAATTAGAACTTTTGACTTAGGTGGCGACAAATTAGCTAAAGTACTTCCAACTATTGTGCAAGAACAAAACCCATTCCTTGGATGTCGCGGGATTAGACTCTCCCTGCAATACCCAGAAATCTTTAAAACACAGATTAGAGCCGTGCTTAGAGCAAGTAATTACGG
>JAJBBL010000072.1 GCA_020532365.1 Candidatus Cloacimonadota bacterium
TACATCTTGAAAACTAAAGTCGTGCCCCATTTGATGATTAGCCAAAAGGATTTGACGAGTCCTGTTTTTCATATAGCTAAAAGAGTCTTCATCTTCACTTTGGATGTAGATAAAGTCAATAGCATTGTTTTGTTTGGTATACTTAGAACCTGTCTGAAGAGGGATGTAGACAGCCTCCAAGTCCATTCTTTTAGTCCACTCGTCAAAGTCCATCCCGGCTGGAGGTTGAGGTGTTAGCTTTAAGGTACCTATAATCTTATATCTTAGGTCACCGATGGTAATCATTTTATTGATCGGCTCATCATTGGAGAAGTGATTAGTCACGAAATGTGACCCGACCACTGCAACTTTAGCACCGTTAGCCTCTTCATAGTTATTAAAGAAACGTCCTTGATCAATGGTATAACTTTTAGAGTGAAAAAAGTCGAGATTGGTGGCTTTAAGTCTAACAAACTTACGTTCAGTGGGGAGTGATAGCCAGTTTCTATTTTCGATCATTCCGTAGAGATATTTATAGTTGTTTTCTTGTTTCAGGGCATAGTAATCTGAAATATCAAGAGGCTTGACCTGTCTTGACATATACATAAAACGTCGCCTGCCAAGCCCTCTCATACCACTCGAGACTACGGTCTGATGGTCTTCAGAAGGGTAGATTATTATAGAGTTATTCCAGCCCATATCCTCTATACTTGTCTGTACGAAGAGCTTTATTCCGTAGATAGAAGAGAACATTACGACAACTGAGAAGATGCCGATAACTATCGCAACAAGTGTCATAATGGAGCGAAACTTATGCGAGAATATGCTCAGAAAGCTACTACGAAACGAGTCGATAAAATGCATCTTATCTTAATTCTGTTTTACACTTAGGGCAGCTTAACACTTGATCTTCACCCGGTTTGGAGGCAACTTCCAGATAGTGGTTTCCACACTCAGGGCACTCTTGTTTGACAGGTTTCTTATATGTGCGGTATCGGCACTCAGGGTAGTTGGTGCAGGAATAATAAGTGTAACCTTTTACGCTCTTCTTTTCAGAGAGTTCACCTTTGTCACACTCAGGGCATTTAACGCCGGTAGTAATCTTCTTAGTAAACTTACACTTAGGGTAGTTTGCACAACCGATAAACTCACCGTATCTGCTCTTCTTTATCATCAAGTCACCACCGTCGAGGGGGCACTTCTCATCCAATACTTCTGGTTTGCTGATTTGCACTTTACCCTCTTCATCTCGGGTAAAGCTTTTACTGTTTGAGCAAGTGGGGTAGTTTGAGCAGGCAAGGAATTGTCCTCTTGATGACCATTTAAGGATCATCTGACTACCACATTTATCGCACTTAACATCAGTCTCTTCAATCAAGTTTTCTTTTGCTTTTTTAATGTCAGTTTTATCAATGAGTTCGCTCAGATTTGAGTAGTAAGATTCGAGTAATCCGACCCATTCTTTCTTACCTTCAGCAATGTCGTCAAGCCCGTCTTCTAAATTCTTAGTGAAGTCGACGTTAAAGACAGAGTCGAAGTTAGCCACTAAGAACTTATTAACAGCTCTGCCAAGGTCGGTAGAGAAGAATCTTTTTTCTTTAATAGTTACGTATTTTCGCTCCAGAATAGTGCTTGTAATTGAGGCGTAAGTGGAGGGGCGTCCGATACCCTTAGACTCAAGTTCTTTGATAAGAGTAGCTTCTGAATACCTTGCAGGTGGTTTAGTAAACCGTTGCACACCTTTAAGGTCTTTAATTTGTAGGATGTCATTCTCAACGTATTCTTTATCGATCATTTCTCCGAGTGCCAAGTTAATATGTTTGTAACACTCAAGGAATCCAGGGTATTTGATTGTGCTTCCAGTAGTTTTAAACTGTCCTTCTCCGGCTTCAATGATGATTTTTACGGTGTTGAGTTCTGCTGGTTTCATTTGAGTAGCTATAGTTCTTTGCCAGATCAGGGTATAGAGTTTCAGTTGATCTGGTTTGAGAAATTCAGCAACATATTCAGGGGTGAGCATAGGGTCAGTAGGTCTTATTGCTTCGTGGGCATCTTGTGCGCTCGATTTATTTTTATAAACTTTAGTAGTTGGGTTGAGGTGAGCTTCTCCGTATCTTTGTTTAATGAGTTCTCTTGACTTAGTTAGCGCTTCATTAGAGAGGCGTAGGGAGTCAGTTCTCATATATGAGATAAGGGCGGTTGAATCGCCTTTAATATCGACCCCTTCATAGAGTTGTTGAGCGATCATCATAGTTTTTTTGGAGGTGAAGTTCAGTATCCTTGAAGCATCTTGTTGGAGAGAGCTTGTAATGTAGGGTGGAGGTGGTTGAACCTTTCTATCTCTGACCTCTTTTTCGATGATTTTATAGGTAGCGCTTTTTATGGCTTCGAGCACATTATCTGCTTCATCTTTATTTCCAAGCTCTACTTTTTTACCTTTCCATTTATCTAAGACGCTATGGAACGGTTGCAGATTCTCCTTATAAAAGTCTCCTTCAATAGTCCAGAACTCTTCTTTTACGAAAGCTTCTATTTCGGCATCTCTTTCACAGATTAGTCTAAGTGCCACGGATTGAACACGTCCAGCGCTTAGTTTAGTAGTTATCACCTTCCAGAGCAGTGGGCTAACTTGGTAGCCGACTAATCTATCGAGCAATCTTCTTGCCTGTTGGGCATCGACTTTATTCTGATCGATATCGCCAGGTTCTTTAATTGCTTGTTCTATAGCCTTTTGTGTTATTTCGTTAAAGGTTATTCGATATACTTTTTTATCTTTAATTGCATCTTTTAGAGCATAGGCGAGGTGCCAGGCGATAGCTTCACCTTCACGGTCATGGTCAGGCGCTAAAAAGATAGTATCACTTTTAGCCGCTTGGTCTCTCAACTCTTTAATTATTTTAGATTTTGTTCTATCTATTTCATATTTAGGTTTAAATCCTTTTTCTACATCTATGCCCAGAGTCTTTTTCGGCAGATCACGTATATGACCCATCGATGCTTTTACTACAAAGTCTTTACCCAAGAATTTCGTCAAAGTTCTTGCTTTAGTGGGTGATTCAACAATAATCAAGTTTTTTGCCATTTTTATTCCTTATATTTCAATGTGTAGTTTCATCTTCCATAGCGTCATCGTCGAGCTCGTTAATAATATGGGCGAGCTCTTTTGATATAACGATAGAGTTATCGTAGTGGATGAGTATATTAGCCAGCTGTTTAATCTTAGGGAGGGAAATCTTTCGGTTATCGAGCATTGCGATGTAGATACTGGCCTCGATAATCTTTTCCATCTTATCACCGTTTATCGTGCCCATTTGATAGAGTTTAAGCAGGTATCCAAACGAATCTGAATCGATAAACTTTTTTTCATCGTTAGTGAGCACGCGGTTATATGATTTACGATTTCTATTCAGTTCTTCAATGAATCTATGTAGAATATCATTCTTAGTTTTACTATCTTTCATTACGTATCCTTTATTAGGTTTCTTAAAAGGTTGTTCAGATTGTATGTGAGCAGATATTAGTCGTCAAGGACAGCAGCACCACAACATCTTTTATATTTCTTCCCGCTACCGCAAGGGCAGGGGTCATTTCTTCCCACTTTTATATCTACTCGACGTGGTTGAATTTTAGGTGCTTCACGTTCACCACCTTCTTCAGCCATTGTAGCACTTTGAAAGTTGTAGGCTGAGACGTCGGAGTGAGACATTTGTATGTTTTTTAAGAGGTCTTCATACTCTTCTCTGGTAGTTATAAACTGCACAGTGAAGACACGTTTCGCCACGCCGTCTTGGATATTGAGAATCAAGTTTTGGAAGAGCTCGAAGCTCTCTTTTTTATATTCCACAAGCGGGTCTTTATTAGCGTAAGCTCTGAATCCGACACCCTCTTTCAGGAGGTCCATTTCGTGAAGGTGGTCTTTCCATTGGTTATCGACGACTTGCAGAAGGGATAGTCTTTCAACTTTTCTAAGACTCTCTTCACCGATATGTTCTTCTCTTTTTTGATAGGCATCCATTACGACCCCTTCAATAGTAGATACAAGTGTTTCGTATTTCATATTTTCGGTAAAGAGCTCGTCTACTGTAGTTATGATATTATAGTTAGTTCTGAGCCAGTGCACAACTTTTTCGATATCCCAGTTTTCGGAATAATCTTCTGCGTTGATAAGAGTTTCTATAGCTCTATTGGTGCTTTCTCTAATCATTTCGATGATTTCGTATTTAAGGTTGGCACCTTTTAGCACGTTTCGTCGATATTTATAGATAACTTCACGTTGTTGATTCATAACCTCATCGTATTTGAGGAGCTGTTTACGGATTTCAAAGTTATGCCCTTCCACACGTTTTTGTGCTTTTTCGACGGCGTTAGTCATCCAGGGATGGGTAATAGCGTCACCCTCTTTAAGTCCGAGTTTAGTCATCATTGGAGCAATTCTGTCGGAGCCGAAGAGCCTCATTAGGTCATCTTCAAGTGAGAGATAGAATCGGGATGTGCCGGGGTCTCCTTGTCTTCCGCTACGCCCTCTGAGCTGTCTATCAATTCTTCTACTCTCGTGTCTTTCAGTACCTATGACGTGTAGTCCGTCTTCAGGTTCTCCATAGGGGTGTTCATCGCTGGCGCCGGGTTTCATCTGTCGATAGTATTCTTGTTCTTGTGAGATGACCCCTTGTCCGAGTTTAATATCAGTTCCTCGTCCTGCCATATTAGTTGCGATAGTAACGGCTTCAGGTTCACCGGCATTCTTGATGATATCGGCCTCTTTTTCGTGGTATTTAGCGTTGAGCACGTTATGTGGTATATTTCTTCTTTTCAGCAGTCTACTAAGTATTTCGGAGACTTCAACAGAGACAGTACCGACGAGCACAGGTTTTTGTCGTTCATTCCAGTAGCTAATTTCGCCGATAATAGCCTCATACTTTTCTTTTTTAGAGAGGTAGATCATATCATCGTAATCGGCTCGGGTGATAGGTAGATTAGTGGGGATAGCGACTACAGGTAGTTTGTATATTTCCATAAACTCGCCCTCTTCAGTGATAGCGGTACCGGTCATTCCGGCAATTTTATCATACATCCTGAAGTAGTTTTGTAGTGTAATAGTTGCCAAAGTTTGTGTAGCCCCTTCAATTTTGACCCCTTCTTTAGCCTCTAAAGCTTGGTGTAACCCTTCACTAAACCGTCTACCAGGCATCATTCTACCGGTAAACTCATCGACGATAATAACCTGATTATTCATCACTACATAATCGACGTCTTTTTCGAAAAGAGAGTAGCTCTTTAGCAATTGCGAGATGTTATGCAGTTTCTCGTTTTTATCCATAAAATCAGAGGTTATTTTTTCTTTCTCGTTATTGATTTCTTCAAAAGAGAGCGTTTCATCCTTATCAACCTCTTCTAAAAGTTCGCTAAGCTGCTCAACTAAGAAAAGGTCAGGTTCATTTTTCGAGAGCTCAGCTCTACCCTTTTCACTAAGGTCAGCGCTATTCCCTCTTTCGTCGATAACATAAAAGAGCTCTTCATCGAGTATGTGCATCTTTTTGTCACGTATATAGATCCCTTCAAGATCGGTAACTAATTTCTTCAAGCTACTATCTTTCAGCATTTTCTGAAGCGCTTTGTTTTTAGGAGCGCCACGTTGTACTAAAAGAAGGTTTCGAGCGATCTGTTCCCAGTTAGGCTCTCCATCCTCTATAGCTTTTCTTGTTTCTGATATAATTCTATTCACAAGACCGGTTTGAGCGGTCACCAGTTTGATGATTTGTGGCTTAAGCTCTGGATAGAAGTTTTTACTCTCTCCAACAGGTCCACTGATGATAAGTGGTGTTCTCGCCTCATCTATTAAAACGCTGTCCACCTCATCGATGATTGCATAGTATAAAGCACGCTGGACGAGCTGTTCAGCATTAGTAGCCATATTGTCTCTGAGGTAGTCAAATCCAAACTCACTGTTAGTTCCATAAGTAATATCACAGCTGTAGGATATTTTACGTTGTTGAGGATTCATCCCCGTTGTAATAACGCCGACGCTGATGTTATGGAACTCAAAAATAGGGCTCATCCACTCAGAGTCACGTTGGGCAAGGTAGTCGTTAACAGTAATAAGGTGGACTCCAAGTCCTGTGAGAGCGTTCAGGAAGAGGGGGAGGGTGGCAACAAGGGTTTTACCTTCACCGGTCGCCATTTCAGCGATCGTCCCTTCGTGGAGAATGATTCCACCAATGAGCTGTACGTCAAAGGGGACCATAAACCAAGTCTCCTTATTTCCACGTACTTCATACTCGGTTTCAATGAGTCTTCTGCAGGTGTCTTTAACAATAGCATAGACCTCTGGCAGATAGCCATCTAAAGCTTTCTGTCTGATTATTTTGAGTTCTTCAATTTGTCTGTCGATCTCATTCTCAGTTCGTTCTTTATGCGACTCATCAGCTTCATTTTCGAACTGTTGTTGGAGTTCCGTAAGTTCTTCAATGAAAGGTGTAAGATGCTCTCTTAGCTCTTCTTTAATTTCATTGACTCTTGAGCGTATTTCATCATCTGTCTTGCTCTCAAGAGTGGGATAGATCTCCTTAATTTTCTCTAATATAGGTTCGACACGCTTTAAGTCTCTACTTGTTTTGTCACCGAATATTTTCTTTAGTAAGTTGTTAAACATTGCCTCTCTCCTTCAGTCAGACACTCTTTTTTGTATCTGCAGAGTGTCAATCTTTTTCCCAAACTATCTCCACCCTTTCTATATATAACTAAGAAGTTCAAGAAATATTAGCATTTATTTTCAAACAGCTTCAAAAGTCTCTTTAAATCAGGTATTTAAATAGGAGGTTCTAAGGGGAAGGTAAAGAGTATACTCGTAGGCGGGTGTAGGCCGCCTACGAGTATACTCCTTATGTCCTCCTTGTTAAGTAGTGTCTGGCTAATGACTTAGCGTAAAAGCGCTCAAAATTAGGAGAATATGACACAATTGTAGATATGTGTCAAATTTAAGGGATCTTCATCTTGTGTTGTAAAAGGTAGTATTGGCTTGACATTATCTCGATGGTAATAATCTATGGTAGGTAATGATGTTTATCGTTGTTACAGTTGGTAACCTCGGTGAAGTCAAGAAAAAATAAGGAGAAATTATGACACTGTTGAAAAACTTTTTCGGTTCGAAAAAGGGAATGATTATCACTGGTTTAGTGATAGGAATTTTCGCAGCGCTTTTGCAAAAGCTCGGGAATCCCGCTAATATGGGAATCTGTGTCGCTTGTATGGAACGAGATATCGCTGGTGCACTCGGCTTCCATCGTGCGGAAGTTGTTCAGTACATCAGGCCTGAGATTATCGGTTTCGTTTTAGGTTCGCTAATAGCAGCTTTACTGTTCAGAGAGTTCAAATCAAGAGGTGGATCAGCCCCTGTGGTTAGATTTATGCTTGGTTTCTTTGCTATGGTAGGTGCATTAGTGTTTCTTGGTTGCCCATGGCGTGCATTGCTTAGGTTAGCAGGAGGGGATCTGAATGCTATTTTAGGTATTGCTGGTTTAGCGGTTGGAGTGGGCATAGGTGTTGGATTTATTAAATCAGGTTACAGTTTAGGTGCTAACAAAAAGACATTCGGTTTTGCCGGTTGGATTTTACCAATTATAATGATAGCTTTATTGATCCTACTTTTAGTATTTCAAGGTAGAGATTTAGAGGGTAGAAGTCTTGCTCCATTTTTCAGTAAGACTGGTCCTGGATCAATGAGAGCGCCTATTCTAATCTCATTAGCAATTGCTTTGGTTGTTGGCTTTCTTGCGCAAAGGAGTCGTTTTTGCACAATGGGGGCGGTACGAGACGTTATCTTAATGAAGGATATGCACTTAATGATAGGTGTTATCGCTCTTGTGATAGGGGCTTTTGCTACTAATCTAATCTTTTCACAATTCAAACTCGGTTTTGACGGTCAACCGATTTCACACACAAATCACCTTTGGAACTTTGGAGGGATGCTACTATCTGGCTTAGCTTTTGCATTGGCAGGTGGGTGTCCTGGCAGACAGCTATTCCTGAGCGGTGAGGGTGACGGTGATGCGGCAATATTTGTTTTCGGTATGATTGTTGGAGCTGGATTCGCTCACAATTTCGGAGCTGCAAGCTCAGGTACTGGAGTAGGTCCTTGGGGTCCAGGTTCCGTGATTGTTGGAATAATCTTTTGTCTTATCATCGGGTTGACGATGAGAAGTAAAGCTTAGGAGGTTTTATGGAAAGAATAGACGTAAAAGGCCTGTCGTGCCCACAACCGGCGTTCGACACCAAAAAAATGCTTGATAAATTAGGCAAAGGGGAATTAGAGGTTCTTACAGACTCAGGTACCGCTCGTGACAACATAGTCAGGTTGGCTAAGAAGAACGGATGGGAAGCTGAGATTGCTGAGGAGAACGGCGATATTCTCATAAAATTAAAGAAATAGGTATGTGAAAGGTTTGCTCATAGGCTTGCTCACTGAGGTGGTAGGTCTATGAGCTTACCGAATACAATTATAGATAGATAAAGAGAGGTTGATTATGATTTATTTAGACAATTCTGCAACATCGTTTCCAAAGCCCGAAACTGTAGGGCAAGCTATGCTTAACTTTATAAATAACATCGGAGCAAACCCCGGTCGTTCCGGACACGTGCTTTCAATAGAGGCTGCAAAAGTAGTCTATTACGCCAGAGAAGAGATTGCAGAATTATTTGGAGTTTCAGACCCGTTACGCGTGGTGTTTAGCAGCAACGCAACAGAATCAATCAATATGGTTATCAAGGGTATGTGTAAACCGGGCGATCACGTTCTGGTTAGTCCGATGGAACACAATGCAGTTATGAGGTGTTTGGAGAACTGTCGTTCTCACGATGTATCTTTTTCGGTTTTACCCTCAAACGATGAGGGGATGGTTTTAGTCGATAAGATGGCTGAGGCGATTCTTCCTAATACTGTTTTGATCATAGTTAACCACGTATCAAACGTTAGTGGCTTGATCCAGCCCATACGTGAGATTGGAAAAACAGCTAAAGAGTTAAATATACCGTTTTTGATTGATGCAGCGCAATCTGCAGGTGTTTTTGATATTAATATGGAGACTGATAATATTGACCTCGTTGCCTTTACCGGGCATAAAGCACTCTACGGTCCGCAAGGGACTGGTGGACTCGTTATAGCTGACGAGTTTAGTCACGACAGAATTGCCCCTTTGAAATATGGTGGGACTGGTAGTAAATCTGAATGTGAAGTGCAACCCTCCTTTCTACCCGACAAGTTTGAGAGTGGAACACAGAACGCCGTTGGTATCGCTGGCCTTTTAGAAGGGGTGAAATACATCAAAAAGATAGGCTTGGATAACATCCGTGCAAAAGAAAAAGAATTAGCCAAGCGGCTCTATGAAGGGCTTAGCTCTATACCAGGCATTAAAATATATAGTAAAAATAACGAAAACTACGCAAGCACAATTCCGTTTACCATAGATAGTATAACGACATCTGAGATTTCGGATATCCTTAATGAAAAATATGGTGTGCTCTGTAGAGCCGGACTACACTGTAGCCCAGGTGCACATAGTAAAATCGGAACTTATCCCGATGGAACTGCCAGACTCAGCCCCGGCTGGTTTACCACTCAAGAGGAGATAGATAAAACTATCGAAGCTATCAAAGAAATGGTTAATGGAAGCTGAATATGAAGTCGTATGGGTATGTGTTATTTTACTCAACAAGCGCCGCACTTAGGACTGAAAAGGTAGCTAAAATATTGAATATCCCTGTCAAATTAGTCTCAGTTCCCCGGCAGCTTGGCTCTGACTGTGGAGTCTGTATCCAATTTGATACAGCTTATGAAGAGGGTATACGGGAGCTGCTTGAGAGTAAGCGGATTGAGTATTCCCGCATTCATATTTAGTTATGGAGGCTAAAAAACTTGGTAAAATAGGGGAGAGGTTAGCTGCTGAGTATCTGACCGACAACGGTTACCAAGTCATAAGACGCAACTATCATACCCGATATGGTGAGATAGATATCATCGCTTTTAAGGATGATGAGATTGTTTTTGTGGAAGTAAAAACAAGACACAAAAATAGAGCTGCAGCCTATTCGAATGTCTCTAATGTAAAGCAAAGAAGAATGGTTAAAAGTGCGGTTGATTTTTTGGGTTCAGAATCGGAGTATACTTCTTATAGAATTAGATTTGATGTGGTGGCTATCTGGAACGTATCTGATGAGGAAACGTTCCAGATAGAACACCTTGTTGACGCCTTTCGAGTAGACGACCTATACGAGCTTTAATTGCCCATCTTTTTAAGAGTGCTTAATCTGTTACTGTAGCCGGTGTAATCATCAAAATTGGCTCATTTTTCATTATCTCTAATAGTCTGTAGGCACGCTCAAAAGTAGGATCTTTAATCATCTTTTGTTTGATTATCCTTTCCAAGACTAAGAAATCAAACTTGTTTTCGATAATGAGGTCTATCAAGCTCTTAGTGTGTGGGAAATATGATACTTGGTAGTCTGCTACTTCTGCAAGAGCTGCAGCCCTTGCGATCGCTAAATTCAGAGAGCCTACTTCGTCTATTAGATTGTTTTTAAGTGCTTTCCTGCTACTCCAAGTTCTTCCCTGAGCCACCTTTTCAACCTCGTCGATTGATAGCTGACGTCCTGTAGCAACGCGGTCTTTGAACTCTAAATAGACATTATCCATATTCTTTTGCATTGCATTAAGGTCTACTCTGTTAGGTTTTTCCCACATATTTAGGAAGTTACTGAACTTACCACGGGTAATTGATTGGACGTTGAATCCTATGTTTTTGCCAGCTTGATGAGCGTTTGGCAGCATAGAGACTACGCCGATAGAGCCCGTCAAAGTGTATGGGTCTGCAAAAACATAGTCGCCTGGTGCTGAAATATAATAACCTCCAGAGGCTGCTACATCGCCCATTGAAATAATTAAAGGCTTATCAGAAAGCTCTTTGACTAAGAACTGGTATATTTTTTCTGATTCAAGTGCGCTACCGCCAGGGCTATTAACTCTGAGGACTATACCTTTGATTGAAGGGTCTTTCTTTACCTCCTTAATAATTTTCTCAACCTTCTTGCTGCTCAACACGTTGGTATCAAAAGAGGAGGAGGATTGTCCTATGTTACCCTGTAAGTAGACGACTGCGATCGTATCTTTTCTTTTCACTAAGGGGAGTTTATAGTCATATTTTGCGATAGAGGAGATCTGTTTTTCTTTTAGACCTAAGTTTTCAATTAGGCGATCTCTGTGGCAGAGCTCATCTACTATGCCACTTTCAACGGCAAAGTCACCGTTGATAAAGAGCTCATCTCTCTTCTCATAAATGTTAAATATTTCACCAAAGTTAAGTTTACGACGAACTGAAATATCGGTAAGCATCTGGAAGTAAATGTCGTCTAAGAGCTGATTATAAGTCTCTTTCATCTGGGTAGACATTTCGTTACGGTTAAAGTTTTCACCTGCCCCTTTATAATTACCACTGTGCAATACGTTTATCTCTATGCCTAACTTATCGAAAAAGTTCTTCATATAGAGGGCAGAGATACCGATACCGCTGAGATAAACACCTCCAGACTGTGAAGGGACTAAACATATTTTATCAGCCGCTGAGGCAATGAAATAATCACTATTATAGGCTGTTTCTAAATAAGCTACTACCTGTTTGCCAGACATCTTAAAGAGCTCAATTGCATCAATAAGCTCGTTCATAGTTGCGTATCCTGCCGATACTGCTGCCGGCTCCAAAATAAGACCCGAAATGTTATTGTCTATAGCAGCATGCTCGATTCTATCTATGAGCTGCCGAACTGACAGTGTTTTATCAGAAATAGAAAACAGATCCTCGTCCACCTCTTTGTGTTCGACTAAGCTACCCGATAACTTTATGTTGAGATAAGTGCCCGGGTGGATCGTCGGAGCTACCTGTTTACTCCCTAATTTCACAAGGCTGATAACACTTGAAACGCTTATTATAATTAGAAATATAAAGGTTGTTAGACAACCAAAAGTAAACCATCTCCTTTTGATTTTGCCCTCTCTTTTGTTGTCGGTTCTGGTGGGAGCTGGACGTGGGGGGATAGGTTTTGGATCATTCGTGTAAAGTGGCATAGTTTTCCTCCTTTCTTAACTCAAAACATCAAGGCGTATCTTGAGAAGTTTCTCTCCTTCAACAAGATACAATGATTTATCTAAAATGTCATATTCACTCACAAACTTGATTTTGTCTGTGCTTTGATAATTTGCTAAAGTATCCCCGTTTAAGGGATTAACTACGGTTAAACCGTCAGACTTCGGAACAATTAAAACACTGTTGTTCAGACGTCTATCGGTCTCCAAAGAAATGTTTATTATACTGTAGAAATACTCTTCGTCCTTGCTGGTGAGTTCAACCGCTGTCTTGGCAGACCAAACAATTTCACCAGAATCACGCTTTATACAGTGTAGCAAGTTTTTGTTTGTTGAAGCAAGGAGTAGATTTGAATCGAGTATTTTTAACGAGTTAATTTGCTCCTCTAATTCAAGGTGCCATAGTATTTCGCGGTCTCTTTTATTGAGCGAGTAGAGTGACTTTTTTGAGGCTAAATAGAACTGTCGCATATCGTAATAAGGTTTAGACGTTCCGTCAAAAGAGAGATCTTTCTCCCACTCTAAGACGAGCTGGATGTTTCTTGCAGGGGTTAAGAGCGCCTCTAAATCAATGTTTATGCCCTCTTGTAGCTTCGATAAGTCGATGTTGCTGACGGTTAAATTGAATTGCTCGCGGGTTGTGACTATCTTATCTTCAACGATATTATTGCCTCGAAAGAAATAATACATCGAGAAAATTAGCATAAGAATTAGAAGAACAGCGCTAAATCTGAACTGCTTTGCTTTATACCAAGATGTTTTAGGTAGCTCTACTTCTTTCTGTTTGTGTAAGATAGCGTAGGGGAATGGCTCTGTTTGAAAGAGGGTGGCAAAATACTCTGTAATAGCAGAGTCATTTTTCTCTTTGAGATCAATTCTGTATGCCTGGTCAGCAGAGAATGCTATGAAGGTCGAGTTGTGAGGAAAGTCGATAGAGATGATTTTTTTATGATAGTCTTTCGCTTCAGCTCCTAACAAGCCCAACTCAGCCCTTGTTTTGACGTTAAAGTTTTCCCAGTTATTTCCATAAACTGTTAACTCTTCATCAAATACTAAGCCACATAAAAAGCGTCCACAAGCTGTGAAACAGAGCTTTTCTTCTTCAGTCACTATCAACAACAGAGAGATCCCTTGCTCAACGGTGTCAAACTTTCTGAATTGAGCGTGAAGCTCCCAGTTAAGGTTTAATAGAAATTCTTTAAGTTTTGTCTCTATTTGTCCCCACGGTGTATTTTCGAGGCCTAATTTAAGTGTCTGCTCTAAGATATAAGAGGTTGTTCGACTGTAATAAGGTTGCTCGTCACGGTAGTGAAGCATTAGGACTAAGTTACGATCTTTCTGTTGAAAGTAGTCAGAAAAGTATAGATTGCTCTTATGGTTTTCAGAGTGAAATATTTTGATGCTCATTCTCCTTTAACCTTGCTACCTATCACTTACCATTTAATAAAGCTTCTGATAAAGATTCTTATCAGTGAAGGGATATTTAGCATAATATTGGTATAAGACGCATTTGCCAGTGGGCAATAGCATTCTTTGCGCTTGATGCTGCGTCGCAATTTTTTGGCCTCTTTGGAGAACCAAACCTTACGAAAGTCATAGTCATTGTCTCTTAAGTTACCCACCGACTCAGCTCTTACACAGCAAGACCAAACATCGCCATTAGTGGCTATCTGACAGGACGCTACCCCTGCATAACAAGGAATTACTTGTTTCTGGTCACGCAAAATCTTCTTAACTAAATTGTAATACTCTATCCTGAGAGCTTGGGTGATGCGGTTCATACCATAAAACTTGCGGTTGCGTATTCTATGTAAAAGAAAATCTATGGCAGAACGATACTCTAAAGCAGTTGGAGTTATATCGTGTCCAATGTTGTTCAATTCTTTCCGTTCTTCAGCTATTTCGGTGATATAAGAGTCTGGGTTCAGAGCGAGCAGTCCATCAGCTATAGAAGGGAAACTATGAACGTTGAAGCGGGAAATAACAGTGTGGATACCTACTGCTAAGTTAGGGGCTTTCAGTCGCATTAAACCACGGTAAGTTGCCATTACTTTCTCATAGTTGCCAGGAACGTTCCGGATCTGGTCGTGCTGTTCACCTATTCCGTCAATAGAGAGGTTAACTACTATCTGGATGTCAGGGCAACGTTGACAGATCTGCCTGACCATCGGAACTA
>JAJBBL010000085.1 GCA_020532365.1 Candidatus Cloacimonadota bacterium
GAGATGGTAATGCCTGGTGATAACTTAACCGTATCAGCTGAGCTGATAACTCCTATTGCAATGGAAGTAGGGCTCCGTTTCGCTATCCGTGAAGGTGGTAGAACTATTGGTGCAGGGGTAGTTGGTCAGATAATCGAATAAGTAGAGGAGTTATAATGTCGACTGAAACAAGTAAAATACGCGTAAGACTTAAAGCATACGATTATCGACTTTTAGATAACTCTGTAGCGGAGATTATTAAGAGTGTACGTAACACAGGCGCCAAGGTATTAGGGCCGATACCGCTACCTACAGAGAAGACCGTTTACACAGTATTAAGGTCACCACACGTCGATAAGAAGTCTCAAGATCAATTTGAGACGCGCGTGCACAAAAGGTTAATATACATTGTTAACCCAACCTCTCAGACGACATCTGCTCTTAAGAAGTTGAATCTTCCGGCAGGTGTACACGTCGAGGCTAAGGTCTAAGGGAGAGAATAGATGATAGGACTTATTGGGAAAAAGATAGGGATGACCCAACATTTTGATGAAGATGGGAAGGTTACGCCGGTAACGGTCTTGAAGGTTGGTCCCTGTAAAGTAGTACAAAGAAAAACCGTAGCGAAGGACGGATATGACGCAATACAGCTCGGTTTTGAAGAGATAGAAGAGCGTAAGTTAACAAAACCTAAGCTTGGTCACTTCAAGAAGTATGAGAGCAAACCGTATCGACATTTAAGAGAGTTTACACTTGAGTTTTATCGCGACATAGATCAAGGTGAAGACTTAGACGTCAGTATGTTTGTTGAGAACGAGCTGGTGAAGGTTACAGGTACTTCAAAAGGTAAAGGGTTTGCAGGCGTGATGAAGCGTCACAACTTTAGAGGTTCTGTAGCGAGCCATGGCTCTCACGAGTCTTTTAGAGGTACAGGATCGATTGGCCAGAGTGCGACCCCTGCGCGAGTTATGAAAGGGAAGAAAATGCCTGGTCAAATGGGTAATGAACGTGTTACGGTATCAAATCTCAGAGTAATATCAATTGATGCTGAGAAGGGTATTATGCTCATTAAAGGGGCGGTACCGGGTCACCGTAACAGTATAGTATACGTAAGTAAGAGTTTATAAGGAGATGACGGATGTTAGAAGCTATTAAATATTCAGCTACTGGAGCAAAAATTGGCACTGTCACTCTAAACGAAGAAATATTCAATGTATCATCTTTGAATGATAGTGCAGTACTTTATGAAGTAATAAATATGTACTTAGCCAATCAGAGGCAAGGGACTGCCAGTACCAAGACCAGAGCAGAAGTGCAAGGGACTACCGCTAAGATGTACCGTCAGAAAGGTACAGGTAATGCTCGAGCTGGGTCAAGGCGTTCACCTATCCGAGTTGGTGGTGGAGTTGCCTTTGGTCCGAAGCCAAAGGATTGGTATAAGTCGATTCCGAAGAAGAAGAAGAGACTTGCACTTAAGATTGCATTGACCGAGAAGGCAAAAGAGGGGAAAATAGTAGTAATCGAGGACTTAAAGTTTGAAAAGGCCAGCACAAAGCAGGCTAACGAGTTACTCAACAAGTTATTCCCTGAGAAAGGAAGAAAACTGATCGTGATTGATGGTAGCGACAAGAACGTTATCAAATCATTCACAAACATAACTGGTGCAGCGACTGACCGTGCAGACAGCATTTATGCATATGAGGTATTAAAGTCGAGTTATGTACTCTTAACCGAGAAAGCTCTGCAGACTATTGAGGAGGTATTTGGTAAATGAGACACATAAGAGAGATAATCATTGCCCCGATCTTCACAGAAAAAGCGAGCACTCAGTTAGGTAAGCATAATTCCTATTCATTTAGAGTCAGTACGATTGCTAATAAGATTGAGATTAAGAGAGCTATCGAGAAGATCTTTTCGGTTGTAGTGACCGATGTCAATACCATCAATATGCGTGGTAAGGTTAAGAGAGTTGGCCGCCATCAAGGTAAGAAGGCTGACTGGAAGAAGGCGATAGTTACATTGAAAGAGGGACATAGCATCCCTGATTTTGAAGTATAAAAGGGGTTAAGAAATGGGAATTAAAAGTTATAGACCGATAACACCAACCCAACGATACAAGACTGGCTTTACTTTTGATGAAATCACCAAAAGTAAGCCTGAGAAATCATTGTTAGAGCCTAAGAAAAGGACTGCCGGGCGTAATAATCAGGGTAGAATCACCTGTCGCCATATGGGTGGTGGACATAAGCGGCACTATAGAATAATTGACTTTAAGCGTAACAAGTTAAATATTCCGGCAAAAGTAGCAGCTATCGAATACGATCCGAATCGTAGTGCAAGAATAGCTCTTCTATTTTACGTTGACGGAGAGAAAAGGTATATCATCGCTCCACTTAACTTAAAAGTGGGGGATACCGTTATGTCAGGCTCTGATGCTCCGATTGCTATTGGTAACACAATGACATTGGAGAGGATTCCATTGGGCACGATAGTTCATAACGTTGAGATGAAAGCGGGTAAAGGTGGGCAGATAGCGAGAAGTGCAGGCTCTTACGCTCAAGTAGTAGCGAAAGAGGGTGATTATGTGCACGTTAAGCTTCCTTCAAACGACACATATCTTTTAAGAAAGGAATGTTTGGCTACTATAGGTCAGATTGGAAACACAGAGCACAGTTCTATTGTGTATGGTAAAGCCGGCCGTAAGAGATGGTTAGGTATAAGACCTACCGTTAGAGGCGCCGCGATGAACCCAGTTGATCACCCGATGGGTGGTGGCGAGGGTAGAAGCAATGGTGGTAGACACCCAGTTTCACCTTGGGGTAAATTGGCTAAAGGTGGCAAAACCAGAAGAAAGAAAAAGCTCTCTAACAAGTATATCATTAAAGCAACTAAAAAGAGATAATAAGGGGGGATTATAATGGCACGTTCGGTAAAGAAAGGACCTTTTGTAGATGATCACCTCTATCAGAAAGTTCAGAAGCTCAATGAAGAGAATAAAAAACAAGTAATAAAAACCTGGTCAAGACGCTCGACAGTACTGCCTGATTTCATAGGGCATACGTTTGCAGTTCATAATGGTAAGAAGTTTGTCCCGGTTTTCGTAACAGAAAATATGGTTGGGCATAAGTTGGGTGAGTTTTCTCCGACGAGAACTTATAGAGGCCATAAAGAAAAGAAGAAGAAAGACAGAAGGTAGAAGGTAAAGGAGTTATAGATGGAAGCAGTCGCCAGAGTTACAAACCTAAGAGGTTCAGCACGAAAGGCAAGATTGGTTTTGGATCTTATTAGAGGGAAGAAAGTTTCTGAAGCTCAGAAAATCTTGATGTTCTCTAATAAAAGAGTAGCCCCGAAAGTTGGGAAGCTGTTAGAAGCAGCTATTGCAAATCTCAACGAAAAAGAGGGTAGAGCTGATCTCGATAATGTCTTCGTTACCAAAGCATTTGCAGACGATGGACCTATTATGCGTCGTTTTATGCCGAGAGCACAAGGGCGCGCAACTGTAATTAGAAAAAGAACTTGTCACATTACATTAGGTATCTCAGGATACAATCAGGAGGTATAATTGGGCCAAAAGATAAATCCTATAGCTTTTCGACTTGGAGTTAACCGAGACTTTGATTCTATCTGGTTTGCGCCGGACAAGAAGGAATACGTTTCGAATCTCCACGAAGACTTAATTATAAAGAAATATCTGTTTAACCGACTTAGCACCGCAATGGTCTCGAAAATAGTCATTTATCGTAAAACTAACTCGATGACAGTAGACATTCATACAGCTAAGCCTGGACAGGTAATAGGAAAGAAAGGGGCAGAGATTGATTCGTTGAGAAACGAGTTATCCGTGTTAATAAATAAGAAGCGTCAATCGCCGATCACTGTGTTTATCAACGTAGTAGAGATTAAAAAGCCTTATACCGATGCTAAGCTCGTTGGTGAAGAGATTTCACGACAACTGAAAGAGAGAGTCTCGTTTCGTCGTGCAATGAAGATGGCGATTAGGAACGCGATGCGTGATGGAGCGCAAGGGATTAAAGTTCAATGCTCGGGCCGTTTAGGTGGAGCTGAGATGGCAAGGACGGAGCGTTATCAAGAGGGTAGAACCCCACTTCATACGCTTAGAGCATCGATAGACTACGCTTTAACCGAATGTAATACCACATATGGTATTATCGGTATAAAAGTATGGATCTATAACGGGGACGTCCTTAGCTAAACCATTAATGAATAATTTAAGGAGAATAGAATGTTAGCCCCTAAGAAAGTAAAGTTTAGAAAGCAACATAGAGGCAGAATGAGAGGAATGGCTAAAGGTGGGTTTGAAGTCTCTTTCGGTGACTACGGAATTATCGCCTTAGAGCCCGCTTGGATAACAAGCCGTCAAATCGAAGCTGCTCGTATTGCTATCACAAGACATATGAAGAGAGTTGGGCGTGTCTGGATCAGAATATTTCCAGACAAACCAGTGACTGAGAAACCGGCTGAGACTCGTATGGGTAAGGGTAAAGGAGCTCCTGAATATTGGGTGGCAGTTGTTAAGCCAGGGAGAGTTCTTTTTGAAATAGAAGGGGTCGGCCTTGACGTGGCTAAAGAGGCTATGAGATTAGCGAGCCATAAGCTACCTATAAAAACAAAGGTTGTTGCCAGGGAAGGATTGGAGCTATGAAAGCAAGTGAATTAAGAGAATTATCAGTAGAAGAGTTGAAAACTAAACTCGAGGATTTACGCGAGGAGCTTTTCAATCTTAGGTTTCAAAATGCAAGAAATCCGTTGGAGAATCCATTAAAAATGCGATTCGTCCGTAAAGATATCGCAAGAGTACTGACTATACTCACAGAAAGAAAGGAAGAAATAAGAGGTTAATATGACTACTATTGGTAGAAAGCAAACTAAAACTGGGGTAGTTGTCAGCGATAAAATGGATAAAACAATCGTTGTTCGTGTGGAAAGGCAGTACACACATCCCTTATACAAGAAAACAGTAAGGCAACACAAGAACTTTAAGGCTCACGATGATAACAATGAAGCTAAGGCTGGCGACGTTGTACAGATCAGAGAACACAGACCTTTTAGCAAAGATAAGACCTGGATCCTGACTAAGATCATCGAGAAGAGTAAATAGGAGATAGGAAATGATACAAGTAGAATCGATGCTGAAAATAGCTGATAACTCTGGAGCTAAAAGAGTCAAATGTATTAAAGTCTTGGGTGGTACAAGACGTAGATACGCGAGCTTAGGCGATGTTATTGTAGTGTCTGTTAGATCAGTTACACCACAAGGTAAGATTAAAAAGGGTACCATTGAGCGTGCAGTTATCGTCAGAACCTCCAAAGAGGTAAGAAGACAGGATGGTTCGTATATTCGTTTTGAAGATAATGCAGCTGTCATTATCGATGATCGTGGCGAACCGAAAGCAACAAGAATCTTCGGTCCGGTAGCAAGAGAGCTCAGAGAGAGACAGTATATGCGAATCGTCTCTTTGGCACCAGAAGTACTCTAAACAGTGCAGAGGAATAGAAATGAGAAAAATGAAAGATAAAGCTAAACGTAAAATGAGCGTTAAAAAAGGTGACACAGTCGTCGTGATCACCGGTCCTGATAAAGGGAAAAAAGGTAAAGTATTGAAGTCTTTCCCAAGTAAGCAGAGAGTTATCGTTGAGAAGGTTAACTTCATTAAGAAGCATACAAAGCCTACCCAACAGAACCAGCAGGGTGGTATTATTGAGAAAGAGGCTCCAATTCACGTATCCAATGTTATGTTAATGAACACAAAGATCGGTAAACCTACTAAAGCAGTTTATAGAGTTATCGGTGATACGAGAGTTAGAGTGTGCAAAATTACCGGCGATGAGATTTAAGAGAGGTGTTGAATGGATCGTCTTAGAGAACAATATAAAAATGAAGTAATCGATGCCTTGATGAAACAATTCGGCTATAAAAATGTACATCAGGTACCAAAGCTGGAAAAGATTTCGATCAATATAGGTGTTGGTAGTGCGACCCAAAATAAAGCCCTATTAGATAGTGCAGTGAAGGATCTGGAAAGGATCACAGGTCGTAAGCCAATCATCACCAAGGCTAAGAAATCGATCTCTAACTTCAGACTTAGAGAAGGTATGCCGATTGGATGTAAGGTGACTCTCAGGGGAGAAATAATGTATGAGTTTTTCGATCGCCTGATCAGTTTAACCATTCCAAGGATTAGAGACTTTAAAGGGGTTCCTCTTAATAGTTTTGATGGCAGAGGGAACTACACATTAGGTGTTAAAGAGCAAACTATATTCACCGAGATCGATATTGAGAAGGCTGATGTAATCAGAGGGCTCAGTATTACTATCAACACAACAGCGAGAAGCGACGAAGAGGGTCGTGCTTTGTTGACTGAATTAGGGATGCCTTTTTACAAACCAGAGGCTTAAAGCGTAAGCTTTAGACCGACTCAATAACAGGAGTTTATATGGCAAAAAAATCTTTAATAGAGAAACAAAAAAGAGTACCTAAATTTAGAGCCAGAAGATATAATCGATGCCAAGTTTGTGGCAGAGCGAGAGCCTATATGCGTGATTTTGCTCTCTGCAGACTTTGCTTCAGAAAATTAGCTTCAGAAGGCCAGATACCTGGCGTCACAAGATCTAGCTGGTAAGGTTAGATTAGTAATTAGGAGGAATTAATGAGTTTAAGTGATCCGATAGCTGATGCGTTGACCAAAATAAGGAATGCATATCGTGCCGGACATAAACTGGTTACAGTTAATCATAGTAATGTAACCGAGGCTATAATCAAAGTTTTGTCCGACGAGAACTTCCTTAATAATTATGAAATCGTAGAATTTACTACAAAGAAAGGGGTTACCCGTAAAGGTATCTCTATTAACCTTAGATATACTAATAACGGTAAGTCGGTCATAACAGGACTTGAAAGAATAAGTAAGCCGGGTCGCCGCGTTTACGTAAAAGCTGCAAATCTGCCAAGAGTGTTCAACAATATTGGATGTGCAGTCTTATCCACCAACAGAGGAATGATGGTCGATAGAACTGCTCGAGAGATGAACATCGGTGGCGAATACATTTGCAAAGTTTGGTAGAAATAGGGGGTAAAAGTGTCACGGATTGGTAGAAAAACAATAACTATACCTCAAGGCGTTTCTATCGAAACTATACAAGAAAATGACCAGTTATTAGTGAAAGTAAAAGGTGGGCTCGGAGAATTGAGCTACCAGTTGCTTGACGGAATAACGATAGAAATAGAAGATGGTATACTTACCGTAAATAGAAGAGATGATAGTAAAGAGCAGAGAGCTTATCACGGTCTTTCACGCGCCTTGATTTTTAATATGGTTGAAGGCGTAAGTAAAGGTTATGAGAAAGTATTAGAAGTAATCGGTACCGGTTATAACGCCGAAAGAATTGGCCCATGGCTTAAGCTTACTCTTGGCTATTCACATGATATATTGATGGAAGTACCTGAAAACTTAACCGTTGAGACTGAAGTAGTACCACGCGGAAAAGGTGGTAGAGCTGCAGTACAAGCGCGTGTTAAAGTTAAAGGTATCTTCAAAGAAGATGTTGGAAAATTCTCCGCAGAGATCAGACGTTGCAGACCTCCTGAGAATTACAAAGGTAAAGGAATTCGCTTACAAGGTGAATTTGTTCAGATTAAAGCCGGTAAAGCAGGCGCGAAATAATTGAATGGAGAGTTTGGAATGTTGAAAGACAAAAATAAAATCAAAAGAAGAGCGCGCGAAAGAAGACACTGGTTGATCCGTAAAAAGATATCAGGCACAAGCGCTCGACCAAGACTGGTAGTGTTTAGAAGCCTTAAACATATATATGCGCAGTTAATAGATGACGTAGAACATAAAACTTTGGTATCTTGCTCCAGCTTAGCAAAAGACTTCAAACCTGAGCCAGATATGAAGAAAACTGAGATTAGCTTCCAAGTTGGCTTCGTGCTCGGAGAAAAAGCAGTCGCAAACGGTATTAAAGAAGTTTGCTTTGACCGCGCAGGTTATCGTTATCACGGCAGAGTGAAAGCCCTCGCTGATGGCGCCAGAAAAGCTGGGTTGATATTCTAAGAAGGAGGAGAGTTTGACTAATATCGAAAGAAGAGAAGTAGTGGAATTCGCTTTTGAAAGCGTGGTAGCTACTAATAGAGTCGCCAAAGTTGTTAAAGGTGGAAGAAACTTCAGCTTCAACGCAATTATAGTTGTAGGTGATAAAAATGGTAATGTGGGCGTGGGTACCGGCAAAGCCAACGAAATAGTAGACGCTATTCGTAAAGCTAAAGAAAGAGCAGCTAAAAACCTCTTTCACGTGCCACTTGTAAAAGGTACTATCCCTCACGAAATCTTAGGTCGCTTCGGTGCGAGCAAAATATTGATCAAACCGGCCAGACCAGGTACAGGTATTATCGCCGGCGGACCTGCTCGTGCTATCTTTGAGGCAGCAGGGGTGGAAAATATTATGGCCAGATCCTTAGGCTCTAATACCGCCGCAAACGTCGTTAAAGCTACCGTAAACGGCCTGAAAGAACTGAGAACTATCAGTCAAGCTGCTGCTTTAAGGGGTAAAAAACCGAGCGAGCTTATGGGAATGAAACCGACGACAGAGGAAATAGAGGTCTAATATGAAGAAGATTAAAGTTACACAGGTCAGAAGTGTAATAGGCCGACAGGAAGACCAAAAGAGAACAATAGTAGCATTAGGCCTGGGAAAAATTAATCGTAGTAGAGTCCATAACGACACACCTCCTATAAGAGGTATGATCTATAAAGTGAGACACCTTGTAACCGTTGAGGATTATGTCGTAGAAGATTCTGGTAAAGACGAATCCTAAAAGCGTGAGAGCAAATAAGAGAAATTAGAGGAGAGAAAAATGAAACTCCACAGTATAGAAAGACCAGTTATTAAAAAGAAGAAAAAAAGACTCGGTAAAGGTGAAGGGTCTGGATTCGGTGGACAAGCCGGTAGAGGTCATAAGGGTAAAAAGGCCAGATCTGGCGGTAATGTACCAGCGTGGTTCGAAGGTGGGCAGATGCCCATCCAAAGGCGTCTACCTAAAAGAGGCTTTACCAATATTCATAGGATTGAGTACAGAATCGTTAATCTCGCTCAACTGGCTGAAATTAATGAGGTTGAAATCGATATACCGATGATGGAAAGGCTCGGTTTAGTAAAGAAATGTCGTTTTAAGAAGTATTCACCAGTAAAGGTGTTGGCTCGACTTTCTGACGAAGGTTTCGATGCGAAAATCGTTATCAAAGCTGATGCGTTCTCTAAAAGAGCAGTAGAGCTTATAGAAGCAAACGGCGGTAAAGCGGAGGTGATGTAATTTGTTACAGAGTTTAAGCAACGTTTTTAAAATTCCAGACCTCAAGAAAAAGATCCTCTTTACGGGACTTTTCTTGATTCTTTACCGTTTAGGAAGCTTCATCCCTACACCAGGGATTGACGCAAGTGTCCTAAAAGAGATATTTAGTGCACCTGGAAGCGATAGAACACTGTTCGGTATGTTCGATATGTTTGTTGGAGGTAACTTCGAGCGAGCATCTGTATTTGCACTCGGAATTATGCCGTATATTACAGCGTCAATCGTTATCCAGTTGCTCGGAAGTATCATCCCCTATTTTGAAAAGCTTAAAAAAGAGGGGGCTGAAGGACAAAGAAAGATTACCCAGATTACCAGATACGGAACATTGCTTATAGCTGCTTTCAACGCAATCGGTATTAGCTTTTTCTTGCAAAGCTTAGAAAGCGCTACCGGAATGAGAGCCGTTAATAACCCCGGTTTTATGTTTATTTTCACTACCGTTGTGACGATGGTGACAGGGACTATAGTTATTATGTGGCTTGGTGAGCAGATAACTGAAAATGGAATAGGTAACGGTATATCTTTAATTATTTTTGCCGGTATTATCTCGCGTTATCCGCAAGGGTTCGCTTTGATGTTTGAAATGGTTCGTGCCGGCTCAATGAATATTTTCGTAGCATTAGTAGTGTTGATCGTTATGGTAGCGGTCACTGCAAGCGTGATTCTTGTTACTGAAGCTACAAGAAAAATACCGGTTCAGTACGCAAAGCGTATTGTAGGACGTAAGATGTATGGTGGACAGAGCACTCATATCCCGTTACGAGTAAACTCCGCAGGCGTTATCCCTATCATCTTTGCACAGTCGGTTATTATGTTCCCCCGAACGATTGCAACTTTCTTCCCAGAGAGTGATGCGGTAAACGTTATCGTTAGATGGCTTTCGCCGGGACACTTTCTCTACACCACTCTATACGTTCTATTGATCGTATTCTTTGCCTATTTTTATACGGCCATAATTCTTAACCCGGTTGAAATGGCTGAGAATATGAAAAAGTATGGTGGTTTTATCCCAGGGAAGAAGCCGGGTAAAAAGACTGCTGAGTATATAAACAACGTACTCACAAGAATCACCCTCCCAGGCGCTATTTTCTTCGCATTTATAGCAGTTCTACCTGAATTTATGTCGAAGTTTGCTAACCTTCCGTTCTATTTCGGAGGTACTGGGCTAATTATTATCGTGGGTGTGGCCTTAGATACGCTACAGCAGATCGAATCGCACCTTGTTATGAGACATTATGAAGGCTTTATGAAAAAAGGTAAGCTTAGAGGAAGAAGTAGCTAATAATGTCACTTATTAACAGTTCCAAAGAGATACTTTTGATAGCAGAAAGCTGTAAGATTGTGGCTGAAGTCCTCAACGAAATAGAAGGGATGATACGTCCCGGAGTTTCCACTATGGAGCTTAGTCTTAAGGCTGATGAGGTCATTCGGAAAAACGGCGGTATGGCTGCTTTTAAAGGGTACACTATACCTGGCTTAGCACCCTACCCGGCCGCTATCTGTGCTTCTGTTAACTCCTGTATCGTCCACGGTATCCCGAGTAAAGATGAAATACTGCTTGACGGTGATATTGTTGGAATAGATGTGGGAGTAAGGAAAAATGGTTACTATGGTGATGGGGCTAAAACCTTTGGCGTAGGTACTATATCCAAAGAGGCTCAGGCATTATTAGACGTCACTAAGGAAGCGCTTGCTCGGGGCATAAAACAGGCTACTGAGGGCGCTCGCATAGGTGATGTTTCATATGCGATCGGTGAATACATAACTGGTGAAGGGTATTATGTAGCTGACAACTTAACAGGTCACGGGATAGGTAAAAACCTTCATCAAGAGCCTTCTATCCCCAATCATGGTAGGAAAGGAACCGGGTTAAGATTGAAGAATGGCATTGCTTTAGCAATAGAGCCAATGGTTAATATTGGAACGAACCGTGTTCGTGAAAAAGGGTGGGAGTTTTTTGTCGCTGATAAATCACTTTCTGCTCATTTTGAGCATACGATAGTCGTTACTAAGAATGGTCCTCAAATTTTAACTCAATAGGTGGTAAAATGGCAAAAACAGGTGTTATAGAAGTCGAAGGTGTTGTAAAGGAAGCTTTACCTAATACCTTCTTTAGGGTTGAGCTGGAAAATGGACATGAAATTTTGGCCCATAGCTCAGGTAAAATGAGAATGCATTATATAAGAATCTTGCCAGGAGATAAGGTCAAGGTTGAACTTTCACCTTATGATCTTAATAGAGGCAGAATAGTTTATAGGTATAAATAGGAGATAAATATGAAAGTTCGCTCATCGGTAAAAAAGATGTGTAAGGATTGTAAGATTATAATTCGTCACGGTGTTGTTCGTGTTATCTGCCCGAGCAACCCAAAGCACAAACAAAGACAGGGTTAATTAAGGAGGAGTAATTTGGCACACATCGCAGGAGTTGAGATACCCAGCAACAAGAGAGTTGTTATTAGTTTAACCTACATCCACGGAATCGGCAAACCTACTGCTCAGGCAATACTGAGAAAAGCCGAGATCGATGAAAATAAAAAAGTGAAAGACCTGACCCTCGATGAAGAAAGAGTCATCAGAGAGATAGTACAGAACGAATATATAACCGAAGGTACTGTTAGGACTCAAGTAAATCTAAACATAAAAAGGTTAATGGAGATCGGCTGCTACAGAGGAGCACGACATAAAAGAAGTATGCCTGTACGTGGGCAAAGAACCCATACTAACGCAAGAACGAGAAAAGGTCCAAGACCAGGTTCTATTAGTTCAAAAAGGAAGAAATAAGGGGGCTATGTGGCAAAAAAAGGTGGAAAAAAAATAAAGAAAAAAAGAACCAGGCTTGCGTTCGATGAAGGGGTAGCCCATATCCACTCAAGCTTTAACAATACAATCGTCTCTATTTCTGACCAAGCAGGTAATACTATAGCCTGGTCAAGTGGTGGGAAAATTGGATATAAAGGATCAAAGAAAAGCACCCCTTTCGCAGCTCAGTTAGCAGCTGAACAGGTTGTGAAGACTGCTGCAGAAATGGGAATTAGTAAGGTAAAAGTAATCGTGAAAGGACCAGGCGGCGGAAGAGAAGCTGCAATCAGATCCATAAATGCATCCGGTATGCGTGTGCTTATGATTAAAGATACTACACCGATCCCTCATAATGGCTGCAGACCACCAAAACAGAGAAGAATATAACGGAGGCTGAATAAATGGCAAAATATACAGGTCCATCATGTAGATTGTGTCGCCGTGAAGGTACTAAGCTCTTCCTGAAAGGGGTTAGATGTAATACAGAAAAATGCTCCTTCGAAAGAAGGAAATTTGCACCGGGCGATCACGGAAGAGGTTTTAGAAGAAAAGTTAGCGATTACGGCGTACACCTAAGAGAAAAACAGAAAGCAAGAAGAATCTATGGCATTCTGGAAAAACAGTTCCGTAAATATTTTAAGATGTCTGAGAAAAAAGCTGGTATCACAGGTGAAAACCTTTTACAGCTTTTAGAGTCGAGACTTGATAACTTAGTGTACCGTGTTGGGTTCGCTCCATCAAGAAGCTCAGCCAGACAGCTTGTTAACCACGGACATATCAGGGTAGACGGCAAGAAAGTTGATATCCCTTCGTACCTGGTTAAACTTAATCAAGAGATTTCGATTGCCGAAAGTAGCAGAAACTTGCCGATAGTAAAAGAGGCTATGGAAGCTGCTACCGACGTTGAAAAGTATGAATGGCTTAGTATCGATCAAGAGAATTATAAAGGTACGTTAATCAGTATCCCACTCAGAGAACAAATACCAGTAGATATTGACGAACGATTAATCGTAGAATACTACTCTAAATAAACAGAGGAGAGTACTATGCATTATCTGTTACCGATTCAGTTTCCTGAATCAATAGTCTTAGAAGAAGAGACCAGTACAAGCACTTTTGGCCGTTTTTCAATCGGGCCATTAGAGCCAGGGTATGCTATCACTATCGGTAATACTCTGAGAAGAGTACTGCTCTCATCTATTCAAGGAGCGGCTGTTAAATTTGTTAAAATTGAAGGGTTGCATCACGAACTATCACCAATACCCGGTAGTAGCTCGGACTTCATAGACCTGATATTAAAACTGAAACAGATTGTCTTCAAAACAAACGAGATTAAAGAGCATGAGTTAACGCTCGACTTTAAAGGACCCGGCAAGATTACCGCCGGTGATATTAATACTCCCGCTGAGTTAGAGATCGTTAACAAAGATTTGGAGCTGGTTGAGCTTGTTGATGAGATTGACTTTAGGATGGAACTTTGGACTGGAATCGGAAGAGGATACGTCCCCTCCGATGAACAGGATATGGAAGAAAAACCGATCGGTGTTATACCAATCGACTCTGTATACTCGCCTGTAACTAAAGTGAACTACTATACTATGAAGCAACGAGTTGGCGAGAAGATCGACTTCGACAGACTGGTCTTAGAAGTTGAGACCAATGGTAGTATCGACCCGCAAAGAGCTCTTTTTATCGCAGCTAAATATCTTAAGGATCTTTACGATAATATCAGCAGCTTCCAAAAAGAGCCTGAATATCTTAGAGAGATAAAGCTTGATCCACAACTCGAAGAAATGGAAAAATTGCTGAACTTAGAAGTAAAAGAGCTTGAACTTACAGTTAGATCTTCAAACTGCTTAGAGGCTGCAAATATTGAAACCTTAGGCGATTTAGTGGAGAAAACAGAAGCTGAGATGCTTAAGTATCGTAACTTTGGCAAGAAATCATTGGAAGAGATTAGAGGTCTGTTAGCTAAGTTTAACCTGACCCTCGGAATGGATGTGAAAGCTATCCGCGATAACATTGAAAAAGCTAAAAAGAAAATGACTTAA
>JAJBBL010000183.1 GCA_020532365.1 Candidatus Cloacimonadota bacterium
TACTAACACGAACTCAGGGTTCAGAGCATCCTGATTGCTCACTTGAACCAATCAGTTATGGTAAGGAGAAATAACAATGAAATAATGTCAACAAAAAGCTTGACTTTCCAGAGAGTAACTACGGCATTCTTCCTTACTTTCCCCTAAGGTGAAGGTAGGTTTTTATGAATCTTAGCTTGACATTTGATCTGTATTGAGAAACTTCTCTACCTGTAATTAAGGTAATAAAAAGTTGAGTCAAAACTATGATAAAAAAGGAGTTTACGATGCAAAAAAGAATGATAACTATCGGACTGGTTCTCGTCTTTGCACTTTCTATAATCGCTATCTATGGGCAAGCAGAAGCTTTCCAGAGTCTTTATAAGGAGTACTTAGATATCAATAAGGAGCTGCAAACAATTCAAAATGAAGCACTTAAAGACGAAACCTTAAAGAAAATGACAGATGAGTTTAGCAATCTTGTCGACAAAAGATTATTAAAAATGGATAAAGAATTGGAGCCACTATTGAAAAAACGTGACTCCTTGATGCAAACTATTGAAAAAGCAGAAGCGGAAGGGGATTTTGAAACAGTCGAAAAACTCCATGGCGAATATTTGGGCATTGTGCAAACACTTCAGCCTCAACTCAATGCAGTGCTAAAAGAAAAAGATATCGCCGAGCAAAATGAAGAACTTGAGAAAAAAGTCATCATCAAGATGAGAGAAATTGACCCTAATACAAACTCGCTGTTAGCTCGCTTAGAGGAGATTACTAAACTGCTGCAAGAACTGAGTAGCAGATAGTTTACAAAATAAAAGCCTGCAGCGTTTCCACTGCAGGCTCTCTTTATTTATTGATTACAAGTACTTCTGTTTAAGAAAGCCCTGTAATATTTCCATCATTATCAATATCAACTACTTCCGCGTTAGGTCTCTTAGGAAGACCTGGCATCCTCATAATCTCACCAGTAATAGGAATTAAGAATCCAGCTCCTGAAGCAATTAACACCTCTCGAACAGTTACCAAGAAGTCTTTAGGTCTGCCTAACAAATCTGGGTTGTCTGAGAGCGACTTCTGAGTTTTTGCGATACAGACCGGTAGCTTATCCAGCCCCAGCTTATAAATTCTCCTCAAGTCTTTCTTAGCGGCAGGTGTAAAGTCGATATTTTCAGCTCCATAAATCTCGGTGGCTATCTTATGAATTTTGTCCTCTACTGGAGAGTCTAACTCATAGAGCGGTCTGAGAACACACTTTTCGTTTTCAATTAAACTAACTACTTTCTCAGCTAAATTGAGACCGCCGTCACCACCCTTACCCCAGTAGTCGACAACCTCTACCGGCATACTTAAAGATTTACAGAAATCAACTACTATTTGGATCTCTTCCTCTGTATCTGTGGCAAAACTATTGACCGCTACTACAGCTTTCATTCCGAACTTATGAATGTTTTCTATATGCTTACCTAAGTTGGCTAAACCTTTCCTAACAGCGTCTGGATCTGGTTCGGCCAGCTCTTTGAGTTTGGCATCGCCGTGGAGCTTCAACGCCCTGATAGTGGCTACAAGAACAACTGCTGAAGTACAAAATTCGCCGTAGCGACATACAATATCAAAGAATTTTTCGGCACCAAGATCAAAACCAAATCCGGCCTCAGTTACTACGTAATCTGAAAGCCTAAGGGCTGTTTTGGTGGCTAAGATACTGTTAGCACCCTGTGCAATATTAGCAAAAGGACCGCCGTGAACAAACGCTGGGGTGTTTTCAAGTGTTTGGACTAAGTTTGGCTTGAAAGCATCCTTTAAGAGTGCAGTTAAACTACCCTCTACCTTCAACATGCTAACGGTGACCGGTTTATTATCAAAGGTAAAGCCAATAATAATGTTACCTAATTTCTTCTTGAGTTCATCTAAGTCGTTGGAGAGACAGAATATTGCCATTATTTCAGAGGCTGAAGTAATATCAAAACCATCCTGACGTGGCACACCTTGACCCCTTCCGCCTAAGCCGACTACTATGTCCCTCAAAGCACGGTCATTAACATCTAAAACACGCTTCCAAGTAACCTTTACTGGATCTATGCCTAATTCGTTTCCGAAATAGATGTGATTGTCAATCAATGCCGCTAAAGTGTTGTGTGCCGAGGTAATTGCATGTATATCTCCTGTGAAGTGGAGATTTATCTCTTCCATTGGAACCACTTGCGCATGACCACCACCAGCGGCGCCACCCTTGATACCGAATGTTGGTCCTAAAGAAGGCTCTCTGATGGCTACTATACTCTTCTTGCCTATCTTGTTGAGTGCCATCGAAAGTCCGATTGCATTAGTAGTTTTACCTTCACCAGCAGGTGTCGGGGTAATGGCTGAGACAAGGATTAGCTTACCAAACGGCTTATCCTTTAATCTATTCAAAGCTTCATAAGAAATCTTTGCTTTATTACTACCGTATAACTCCAAATCATCTTCAGTTAAACCTATCTGTTTTCCCACTTCCACAATATGTTTCATTTTCGCTTGTCTTGCTATTTCAATATCACTTAGCATTTTTTAACCTCCATTACAAATATTGCTTTTTTCTATATATTAGCTAAGGTTCTTATCACGGTATAAAGTAAGCTTCAGAACGTGATCGACCTCTTCTTTAATTATTATATCGAGCACCTCTTTAGCCCTCGAATCGGTAATTGAGTCTTTGATGCTCATAAAGTACAAAATCGTATCTTTCTCGAAATTAATGGCATTTTCCAAAATTTCTTTCTCTGTTTTAGCATTAGTAGCTAAGTTGATAGCAGCGTCTTCTGTGCTAAAGATACGCTGTCTAATAATTGCTTTCAAGTAGCTGCTAACTGTTTCCCAATCGGAATCGGCCAACATTACTTGATATTCCTCTTCATCCCTCAAGCTATTGAAATATTTTTCATGCTTAAGCTCTTGATCTCGGAGCATAGTTAAAAGCTCTTTCGCTTCTTTAGATAGAAAGCTCTGTTTTAATGCATTATCGTAATAGGCATACCCACATTTCTCAATTTGGGCTGCCATCTCAATGATTTCATTGATTGAAAAGGTTGCCATAGCTTATCCTCCCTGCTAATTTAGATTTGAGTCCTCGAAAAATACCGTTACTATTCAATATAGCTAAAAGGAAATTAAAGTCAACTAATTTCGTTCTAAAGACTTAAAAAGGAAAACACTTGACCTATAATATAAAGAAGAGAGTGTGGGGAAGTTAAGATAAATTGAAGGAGTACGCACATTGTTCATTATCGGAGTTTTAATAGCCATCGGCATACTTGTGTTAGTCCACGAATCTGGCCATTTTTTGGCAGCCAGATTTTTCGGGATTACCGTAGAGAAGTTTTCCATAGGGTTTGGACCCCATCTTTTCAGCTTCCAAAAAGGGGATACTAAGTTTTCTATCTCACTTATCCCTTTGGGCGGATATGTTAAAATGAAAGGGGATGAACCTGAAGACGGGAACAGTTACGAAAACAATGACTTTTTTGGTCAAAGCTGGTGGAAACGCGTCATAGTAGTCTTTGCTGGACCTTTTGCTAACCTTTTACTTGCACTCCTACTCTTTGTTTTCTCCTTCGGATTAGGGCGCAATATAGAAGACCACTACCCTATTATCGGAAAAGTAGAACCGCTTTATGATAACTACTTCCACCCCAAAGATAAAATTATAAACCTCAATGGCGTCGACATTACCCACTGGGGACAACTCTCTCAAGAGACTAAACAAAAAACAATCAATACATTTACCATTGAACGAGAAGACTCTATCATAGTCATAGAAATACCTGAAATAGAAGCTGACATCTGGTGGGGCAAAATAATGCCCGATGTGCCTGCTATTATTGGAAGTGTATCACCCGGAATGCCCGCTTACAGAACCGGTTTGCAGGTTGGTGACCAAATAATAGCTGTTGATAAAGAGTCTGTTGAAGACTGGTATGAGATGAGAGAAAAGATAGCCAGTTATCCCGAAGATAGCGTCAACCTGACTCTCCTTAGAGAGGGTCGAGAGTTTGACCTTTTACTCCCTTTGGAGGCAAATTTACTTGAAGATGAACAGCAAAAGATGATCGGTATCACTCAGTATATGCCGGTCAAACTGAACGTAAAGTATGGCTTGATGGAATCGGTAAAATACAGTGCTATTTCTACCGCTAATTTTATAGCAATTAACTACTATGCGCTGTTTAAAATTATAAGCAAGCCACTCTCCGCAAAGGAGCATATAGGTGGCCCTGTGATGATCGTTACAATGTCACACCAGACTGCTCAGATGGGCTTTGGAGCGGTCTTAGCGTTTATGGCTTCGATCAGTTTAGTTCTAATGATAATGAATCTTTTACCTATACCTGTACTCGATGGTGGTCACATCTTCTTTTTCTTCTTGGAGGGGATTTTCAAAAAGCCATTACCCATTAGGGTTCAGAACGTAATTCAACAGATTGGCTTTTTCTTTCTGATGCTACTAATGGTCTTCGCCTTTTATAATGACATTTCAAAACTGGTTGGGCGTAATATTGCTAAGAAACTACAACGTAATCAAGTTGAGCAAGTAAACTAAAGATAAACCTTAAGAGGAGTAGAGACATCAGATTCGAGTTGATTAAAGAGTCGGGACAGGCCAGAATAGGGAGAATCATAACACCACACGGGGTAATAAATACACCGATCTTTATGCCGGTTGGAACAAGCGCTACCGTCAAAACCCTCTCCCCTCTGGAACTTAAAGAGTCTCAAGCAGAGATAATCTTAGGTAATACCTACCATCTATACCTAAGGCCTGGCCATAAGCTGATTGAAAAAGCGGGTGGACTACACAACTTTATGGGATGGGATCGACCTATTCTTACCGATAGTGGCGGCTTTCAAGTTATGAGTCTAAGTGGGCTTAGAAAAATAACGAAGGAAGGGGTAAGATTTCAGTCACACCTCGACGGTAGTTATCATATGTTTACACCAGAGAGAGTGATAGAGATACAGAAATCGATCGGTGCTGATATTATAATGGCGTTTGATGAGTGCCCCCCATACCCCGCTACTAAAACATATATTGCGGAATCAATGGAGCTTACGCTCGATTGGCTCAAACGATGCCAAATTGCCAACGAAGGAAATGAAGCACAAAGCCTGTTTGCTATCGTACAAGGTGGCATTTTTGATGACTTGAGAATAGAGTGTGCTGAGAAAATGATTGAGATGGACTTCCCCGGATACGCTATTGGTGGACTGGCAGTTGGAGAACCTAAAGAGGATATGTTTAGAATTACAGACCTGATGGGTAGAGTTCTGCCAAAGAATAAACCGAGATACTTAATGGGGGTAGGAACACCGCTCGATTTACTACTAAACATCGCAAACGGTGTGGATATGTTTGACTGTGTTATGCCAACAAGAAATGCAAGGAAAGGGACTGTCTTTACAAGTAATGGGAAATTAGTCGTTAAAGCGGCTAAATATAAAGAGGATTTCCAACCACTCGACGCTAATTGTGACTGCTATACCTGTCGCTACTTTACACGTGCTTATTTAAGACATCTGTTCAACGTTAACGAAATATTAGGAATGAGACTCGCTTCACTCCATAGTATTCATTTTTATATAAACCTGATCCAGCAAGTAAGAACCGCTATTATGACCGATAGTCTAAACGAGCTAATCGATAAATTCAAAGAGGCTTACGAGCAGTGAAAACTTTGAATCAAGATTATATTGACAAAATCGGGGTAATTAAGGTTTAAGTGGAATACTGATAAAGAGGTGAGATAATGATTGGAATCAAGCAAATCAAAGAGAAAAAAGCTAAACAAGAAAGAATAACTATGCTGACTGCTTACGACTACTTCACCGCAAAACTTATGGAAGAAGCCGGTATCGAGACATTACTTGTAGGCGATAGCTTAGGAAATGTGTTCAAAGGTGAGGGTAACACCTTGAGCGTTACCGTTGATGAAATAATATACCATACTAAAGCTGTTAGAAAAGGTGCCCCTAACACCTTCATTATCGCTGATATGCCATTTATGAGCTACCACCTAAATACTACCGATACAAAGATAAATGCAGCCAGACTCATTATCGAAGGGGGAGCTAATGCGGTTAAATTAGAAGGTGGAAGCCAAAGTAGAATAGAAATGATTAAAAGTATACTCGATTGCGAAATACCAGTTGTCGCTCATCTCGGATTAACACCTCAATCTATCGCTAAAATAGGTGACTTCAAAGTTCAAGGAAGACAGGAAGAAGAGGCTGTTAAACTAATCGAACAGGCTAAAAGTGTCGAGCAGGCTGGAGCGTTTATGCTTGTTCTTGAAGCTGTGCCTGAAAAGCTTGGCAAAGAAATCTCCGAAACATTAAGTATACCCATTATAGGTATCGGAGCAGGGAGATACACAGATGGACAGGTGCTCGTTATCAACGATCTAATCGGGCTGTCCGATTACCAAGCAAAATTCACCAAGATCTTTGTTGACCTCAAAAAAGGACTTCTTGACGGCATTAAAGATTACTATAATGAGGTGAAGCAGGGTGAGTTCCCTAAAAAAGCTAACACGTATTACCCGATTGATGATACTAAATCTAAAATAGGAGTTTAATAGATGAGACCTGATACAGACTTCGGCGGAGATGTAACCACTATGAGTCTTGATGAGAAAAAACGAGCTCTCAGCTCAATGAGAGAGACTTTGGAAGAGCACTTTGTCACACTCGGCCAGCTTCTCAACGAGATCAAAAAAGATAATATCTTCAGACTGTATGGATATGAAACGTTTAAAGACTTTGTTGAAGACGAGTTTAACCTGGCAGGGGCTCTGGCGAATAGACTCGTCAATAACTATAAATATTACGTGGAAAAACTTGACTTGGATGAGCATACTCTGATACAAATTGGACTCGATAAGCTTAACCTGCTCAGACCTGTCCTGAAAGAAGCAAGTATTCAAGAACAGGAAATATGGCTTGAAAAGGCTCAGACTGAGAAAACTACTCAGCTGAAAAGTGACTTAAAAGAGAAAAAAGAGAGAGAAAAAGATAAGAAGAAAAATATGCAAGAGGTGTTTACCGATCAGTTTATCGAAAGAATGATCACCCACTTCAGCTGCAGTAGAAAAGAACTTATGTTTAGACTGGCCGTCTTCTTCCAAGATAGAGACCTTGACGAAATTGACCAGTCAATTAAAGAACGACTCGCTAAAATAAGAGATAGCGACTTTCAAACCTAAGCAACAATATATAAAGACAAATAGAGAGGTATAAATATGCATAAAGTTAAAATACTTTGGGTCGACGACGAAATAGAACATCTAAAGCCGTTTGTAATGTTCCTCGAAGAACGCGACTATCTTGTCAAAACTGTCACTAATGGTAGAGATGCAATAGATTTAATATTAGAAGAAAACTTTGACTTAGTATTGTTAGACGAGCAAATGCCAGGGTTAGATGGACTGAGCACACTTAAAGAAATAAAGCTTATCAACTCTTCTTTACCGATCATTATGATCACTAAGAGTGAAGAAGAAGGGCTGATGGAAAAAGCAATAGCAAGTCAAATTGCTGACTACCTGATCAAACCTATTAACCCTAACCAAATCATCATGGCAATTAAGAAAATCTTCCACGCTGATGAGATTAGACGAAATAAGATAGGAGAAGAATACTCACTCTTCTCCACAAAAGTTAACCAAAGACTTTTCTCTAAACCAGATTGGGAAGATTGGGTTGATATCTATAAAGAAATCTGTAATTGGGAAGTTGTAATCGATGAAATGAACGATCCAACCTTGTCCCAAATGCACTTCTTAGAGAAAAAGAACTGTAACTCTGAGTTCTGTAACTACATCGAAGAAAACTATCCGCGCTGGCTTAAAAGCGATGATAGGCCACCACTCTCATACGATATCATCAATGAATACATTACACCACTATTCTCAGAAGGCAAACCGGTCTACTTTATCATCTTAGACTGCCTTAGATTAGACCAGTATAACGCTATAGCACCATTCATCGCTGAACTGTTCGACATAGAAATGGATTACTACTACTCTATCCTCCCTACCGCAACACCGTACTCAAGAAACTCACTCTTTAGCGGACTGCTCCCAGCTGATATCGCTAATGAATTCCCCTCTTACTGGGTTGACGTTTCTGAAATGGAGAGTAGTAGAAATAGAAACGAACATCAGCTTTTAGATGCTCACTTGAATGACTTAGGGCTCGCTCTCGACCCCTCCAGTAAATACGTTAAGATATTCAATATCGAAGAAGGTAACTTTGTGCTCAGAAAAATTGAGAGCTGGAGTAAAGAAAAACTGGTCATACTCGTCTATAACTTCTTGGACCTCCTAACACACCACAGATCAAGAGACCAAATCCTCCAAGAAACTATACCAAATGAGCAAGCACTTAGAGCCTTTACTAAACACTGGTTCTTGCATTCATCACTATATGAAGCGCTTAAAATAATTAGCCAACAAGATGCGATTGTCGTACTGAGCACAGACCACGGCTCTGTTAAAGTAAACAGAGCTACCCAAGCAATCGGTGATAGAGATACAAGTAACACAGTTAGATATAAGCAAGGCAAGAATCTCACCTGTAACGAAAGACACGCTGTTTACGTGAAAAATCCTAATATGTACGGTCTACCTGCACAGAATATCGTGGACAACTATATCTTCGCCAAAGATGATTACTACTTTGTCTACCCCAACTCATACCACCAATACCAAAAACAGTATAACGGAACATTCCAACACGGCGGTATCTCTTTGGAAGAGATGATCCTGCCACTCGCTATCTGTAGACCAAAAAAATAGGTAAGCAGAGTCAGAGAAAGACAAAAATATGACAAGAAACTTCATACTCAAAAGTGAAGAGGATACGACAAAGCTTGCTAAGTCTATCGCTCCTCACTTGAGTATTGGAGACATAATTGCGCTGGATGGAACCTTAGGCGTTGGAAAAACCTTCTTTACTAAACAGTTAGGCCTTGAGCTCGGAGTTAAAGAGGTTATCAATAGTCCGACGTTTGTCCTTGTAAACATATATCAGGGAGATAAATTAAAGCTCTTTCATATAGACCTGTATAGGCTTAAAAATAATGAAGACATTTGGTCATTAGGCATAGAAGAGATGCTGGATGAAGGGGTAGTTGTCATAGAGTGGCCTGAATTAGCTCAACCTCTGATGAGAGGAAGAACGTTTAAACTAAACTTCTCTTTCGATGAGAATGATAGAAAAGTAGAGCTGAACGTGCCAACTACCGTGAAAATAGACTTTGCTGGCCTGACCTCTAACTAAATAATGAGAGGCTGGCAACTAATAATTCAAACTATGGAGTGATTAAAATGAAACTAAATAATCTGTTAGCCTTGTTGCTGACACTGCTTCTCGTATCCTTTGCCTTCGCAGCAGAGTGGATGAACTATACATATAATGGAAATATTCAAAGCCTAAACAGCTCCGGTGATATCCTCTGGATAGCCACTTCCGGAGGGTTGATCGAATACAATGTAAGAAGCTTGAAACAAAAGTTCTACAATAAGACCGAATCCGGCCTTTCCTCAAACATTGTCTACTCTCTCGCTACTGACGACTCAGGCACGTTATGGATCGCCACATTATACGGATTGACTGAGTTTGACGGAGAAAACTGGAAGAAGCACTATTTTGAGAAGACAGAGATTAAGAGCGACTACATTAGATCGGTAGCTTACGACAATGTTAACAATTACGTTTGGATAGCTACCATAGGTGGAGCAGCTCGTTATGACGGGGAAGAATGGGAGTATTTCACATTACAAAACTCTGATATTCCAGATGACCGTATCAACTTCGTTACTACTGACTCAGAAGGGAACGCTTGGTTTGGAACACCTGGTGGCATAATCGTCTATAATGGAGAGGAATGGCGAACATATAACACAAGCAACTCAGACCTTCCGAACAACAGTGTAAGCTGTATCTATATAGATGAAGATACCCGCTGGATAGGGACTTCTGGTGGTTTAGTCAAGTTTTTAGATGATAGACCCTGGGTAGTATATAAAACAAACAACTCTGGCATACCTAACAACAACATTAAAACTATCTATAAAGATGACAAAGATGCCCTCTGGGTAGGCACTTATGGTGGAGGGGTTGGGCTGTTCCATAAAAACACTTGGACCGTTTATAATAAGGCAAACATAAAGCTGCCAGACAATAGAGTGAACTTCATTACAGCGGCAAGCGATAACAATATTTATATAGGCACTACTGTTGGCTTAGCCAAGTTTACTTCCTCAGAAACGTTGTCACTAATCGACACCTCAAACTCAGGACTACCGAGCAATAATATCGAATCTATAACAATAGAGAAAGAGACTATTAAGTGGTTAGGTACCAGAGAGGGGTTAGCCTCTTTTGACGGTAGGAATTGGAATGTATTAAACAATCAAAACTCAAGACTACCCTCAAATACTATTAACGATTATAACATCACCCCTGAAGGGGAGGTCTGGATCGCTACCAGCAGTGGCCTTGTAAACATCAGTAAAGCAGGTGTATGGACAGTCTATAACACCAGTAATTCTGAATTACCCAACAACAACATCACTTGTGTTAAATTTGATGATAGAGGTTATTCTGAGAAGCTATGGATCGGTACTTTGGGTGGCTTAGCGCTTTTAGAGCAAGAAACTTGGTTTACCTTCGATACTGAAAACTCAATTATGCCACACAACCACGTAACGACTATTAACATCGATGATACTAACTCTACTTGGATTGGTACACAAAAAGGGCTAATAAGAATAGCCGGAGTGGAATGGTCAAGATACAATAAAGGAAACGCTAAGTTTGCTGACGATGGCATAACAGATGTTAAGATGGACCATAATTATTACACATGGGTTGCTAATAAGGGTGGAATATCAAAAACAGGCGACTTCAAAACCTTTGCCGGCTATACCCCTGAAAATTCAGGTCTGCCCCATACCGTAGTGACCTCTTTAGCTATAGACGCTAAAGGGAAACTTTGGGCCGGTACTGATGGTGGCGGACTGATAGTGTGGGATGATGTTTTTTACGAATGGTCACAATTTAACACCAAGAACTCAGGCATAGCTCATGACAGTATTAGCTGTTTAGAGTTTGACCCCTATGGCAATCTATGGATTGGCTTTAATGGCGGCGGTTTAGGTGTTTACAAAAAGGGTGGCGTAACTTCTGCAGACAAACTTGTCGAGCTACCCCGTAAAAACGATTTAATAGTAGATAACTATCCTAACCCATTCAATCCCACCACTACTATATCGTTTACACTCAGCCAACCCTCCAACATATCTATCAACGTATATGATATCAAGGGTAGAAAGGTGACCTGTTTATTGGATAACGTACCTAAAGGGAGTGGTCGAAACGAAGTAGCTTTTGATGCCGAAGGATTATCAAGTGGGCTTTACTTCTATAAAGTTGACAGTGAAAAGGAAAGCATTACAAAGAAAATGCTTCTTCTTAAATAAAACTACTGATGTCGAACAAGATAAAACAAGATGGAGAACGATATGTATAAAGTATATGAAGGGAAATTAGTATCAGAAAAGGCTAATTATGCTATAGTGATTAGCCGATTCAATGAGTTCATCGGCAATAAGTTATTAGAGGGGAGCCTTGACTGTCTTAAGCGACACAATGTCACTGAGAAAGAAATAAGTATCTTTTGGGCACCTGGTGCGTTTGAGATTCCAGCATTGGCTAAAAGAATTACCGATACTGGTAAATATGATGCGGTTATATGCTTAGGGGCTGTTATCCGTGGCGACACACCACACTTCGACTATGTAGCTGCTGAAGTAAGTAAAGGGATCGCCCAAGTCTCTCTCATGTCTGGCACACCTGTCATTTTCGGTGTTATAACAGCTGACACAGTTGATCAAGCCATTGAGCGTGCAGGCACCAAAGCAGGTAACAAGGGATGGAGTGCAGCCTTATCGGCAATCGAGATGGTTAATCTCTATCGGAGCATTAAGTAATGGGTCTACGTCGTAAGGGGCGAGAGCTTGCCCTGCAATGTCTTTACAACTTAGATTTCACACGACTTATCACAGAAGCTGATGAGTATATCCCGAGACTTATCTATCAAGAGGTATTAAATAATGTTTTTGATATGAATGGAGTTAAGCCTGGTGACCCTGTCACGACTTACGCCAATGAGCTTATGAACGTTCTTGTAGACCGATTTGATAGAATAGATGTTGAGATAGAACCATACTTAGATAAGTCAAGAGTCGACCAACTAACTCCACTTGACCGTAATATAATGAGGATGGCTATTGGAGAGATACTTTATTTAGAAACTCCTGCGCCAGTAGCCATCAATGAAGCTATAGAGATTGCCAAGAAATTTTGCGGTGATGTATCAGCTCGATTCATTAATGGCGTTCTCGACAATGTAGTCAAAGAATTAACCCGTAAATAAGATAGGATAAGGGTAGGATATGACTAAAGAATTCAAAGATAACAAAAACACTGCTACAAAGGAAGGTCGCTTAAAAGAAGTTTTGCCTTGCAGCATTGGAATCTTTATTCACAATGAGGTGCAAAACATTGGAAAGCTCTTGGACGCTCTATTGAATCAAAATCTACGTATTGCAAGGATTGAAGAAATAATAGTGGTCTCCAGTGCATCAACTGATGGTTCAGATGAGCTTGTTACTGAGTATTCAGAGAAAAATCCTATTATTAAGCTGATTCAAGAGAGCGAAAGACGTGGTAAATCAGCTGCTATAAACACCTTTATAGAGTTAGCTCAAAAAGATATAGCTGTTATAATAAGCGGTGATGTAATCCCTGCGGAAAACACTATTGAAAGGTTGGTAGCCCCTTATTTAGATGAAAAAGTGGGAATGGTTGGATGTCATCCAGTCCCTACCGATAAAGAGAATAATTTTGTAGGCTACTGGGTAAATGTTCAATGGCGGCTTCACCACAAGATAGCTTTACAATCACCAAAAATGGGAGAGATGGTTTCTTTCCGTAAAGTTATGGATGGGATTCCACCCGAAAGCGCAGTAGATGAAGCGAGTATCGAAGCAATAATCAGGGCAAAGGGGTTAGAACTCAAATACGCTCCTGACGCAATTGTCTACAACAAAGGGGCTGACACAATTAAAGACTTTATGAAGCAGAGACGTCGTATTGCAGCGGGTCACTTATGGTTAAAAAAGACGGAAACCTACAATGTCAGCACAAACAACCCCTCTTTTCTACTTAAACCTCTGTTAACCGAGATGGTGACTCACCCGCTCAAAATTCACTATATGGTAGCCATCATTCTCCTTGAAGCTTGGTCACGTTATTTAGGTTGGTATGACTTAGTTATCAAGAAGAAGAATCCGTTCAAATGGGATATATCAACATCTACTAAGAAGGTCGACATATGATTAAACTATTCTTTAAGTTAATTGTATACCGTTTTTATTACTACTTTGGTTTCCCGAGAATACTCCCGGTAAGTTACACTGTAAGTGTCACTAATCGATGTAATTCCCGTTGCAAAACCTGTAATGTATACTCTTTACCCAACGATCAGTTATCGGTGAAGGAATACAATGAGATCTTCCGAAAGCTTGGCAAGAAACCGTTTTGGGTCACTATCAGCGGCGGTGAACCATTTCTAAGAAAAGACCTCCCCGAGATAATCTCTGCTATATACCGTCATTGTCATCCAAACATAATAAACATACCCTCCAACGGTATTTTAACTCAAAGAATAGTTCCGATGGTCAGGCAGATCTGTCAACGTTGCCCTGACATCCAGATAGTAGTTAACCTCTCTATTGACGGCATAGGTGAACAGCACGACCAGATTCGGAACGTTCCTGGCAACTATGAGAAAGTAATGGCAACTTATCGCGGTTTAATGCGACTGAAAGCCCCTAACTTAGCAGTAGGTATCCACACTGTTATTTCTCGCTTTAACGTTCATAGTTTCCCTTCTATAGCTGATGGACTGCTCGCTCTGAACCCAGACTCTTATATCACCGAAATAGCTGAAGAACGGAAAGAATTGAATAACATTGGACACGATATAACTCCAACTGCTTTAGAGTATCGTTCTGCCATAGATTTTCTTTTACATAGAATACGCAACCGCAA
>JAJBBL010000062.1 GCA_020532365.1 Candidatus Cloacimonadota bacterium
CAACGGCTTTGCTACTATGACTGATATCGTCGTGAAACCGGTCACTACCTTTGCAGAAAACGGCTTTGCAATACCAAAAAGAGAGGAAATTGAAAAAGCTATCACCTCAAAAACTAAGGCTATTATGCTCTGTAACCCAGGTAACCCAACCGGTACCGTTTACACTAAAGATGAATTAGCCGAGATTGTCGACCTTGCAAAGAAACACGACCTCTTTGTCATTGCTGATGAAGTTTACCGTGAATTCGTCTACGACGGCCTTAAACACACCAGTATCTTAGACTTTAAAGATGCTGCAGAGAGAACTATCGTCGTCGATAGCGTTTCCAAACGTTACAGTGCTTGCGGCGCAAGAATTGGCTGTATCGTATCCCGTAACAAGGACTTAATGGCAGCAGTACTCAAGTTTGCACAAGCTCGACTCTGCCCACCTACAGTTGACCAGTTAGCCGCTAACGCTTGCTTCCAGCTTGGTGATGACTATTTCCAACAGGTTAACCAAGAATACCGTGAGAGACGTGATCTTGTTTACGCCGAATTACAAAAGAATCCTGATATAGTCTGTACCAAACCGGGTGGCGCTTTCTATCTCCTCCCCAAGTTCCCTATCAAAGACGCTGAAAAATTCATCATCTGGCTCCTTACCGAGTTTGATCTTGATGGTGAGACCGTTATGGGCGCTCCAGGAGAGGGCTTCTACGCCACACCAGGTATCGGAAAAGATGAGATAAGACTGGCTTACGTCCTGAATAAAGAGGCTCTTAAAAAAGCGATGCATATCCTCTTAACAGGCTTGGAAAAATATCGTAGCATAGAATAAAACAATAAGCTTAAAGCATGGCTCTGTATGACAATAAGAGAAGTTGAACAAGAGATAAAAAAGCTCCGAAAACAGTTAGAAGAGTATAATCAGCTCTACTTTCTTTTCAACGAGCCAAAGGTAAGTGATACTGAGTATGACCTGCTGCTGAAAAGGCTTGCAGAGCTCGAAAACACCTACCCTCAGTTCAAAATAGACTCTACCCCAACAGAGTCGATCGGAAGTGACCTCACTCCCGGTGCTAAAGTAATTAAGCATAAAGAAAGAATGTATAGCTTGGAGAACGCATATTCCTTAGAGGAAGTGCGTTCTTCCTTGTTTAGAATAGCGCGGTTACTCGAAATTGAGTCTGCCGAACTACCTATTTACTTAGAACTAAAAATCGACGGATTTAGTATCAACCTCTTCTACGATAAAGGAACGCTCCAATACGCTACTACACGTGGTGACGGCTTTGAAGGGGAGGACGTTACAGAAAACATTAAACAAATTAAGTCGATACCGACCACTATCCCCCATCAAGCACCGATAGAGATTAGGGGTGAAATATTCCTCCCGATAAGTGAGTTTTTGAGGATAAATGAGGAGCGTGCTGCTAAAGGGGAAAAGAGCTTTGCTAATCCACGTAATGCAGCAGCTGGAACGATCAAGGTCAAAAACTCGCAAATAGTGGCAGAACGTAACTTGGATGGTTTTTTTTATTCGATCGGATACGCTGAAGAGAGACCCTTTAAGTCGCAACAAGAGATTAGCGAATTTTTAACCAAGTCTGGGTTTAAAACTAACCTCTATAATAAATTAGCCAATTCCTTTGAAGAAATAGAACACTTTTGTAATGAATGGGAAGATAAACGTTCCACACTCGAATATGAGATCGACGGTATAGTCCTCAAAGTCAATGACTTAGCCGATCAAGATAGACTCGGCTTTACCGATAAAAGCCCCCGCTGGGCTATTGCATACAAATTCAAAGCTGAAGAGAAAAGCACTAACCTCCTCTCTGTTGAATTTAGCGTCGGCAGAACCGGAGCTGTCACACCTGTGGCTATCTTAGAACCTGTTTATATTGCGGGTACCACTGTATCCCGTTCTACGTTGCATAATGAAGACGAAATTGATAGGCTCGACCTTCACCATAACGATAGAGTAGTCATCGTTAAATCTGGAGATATTATCCCTAAAATACTCAGAACTTTGCCTGAGTTTAGATCGCCCGAAGCTGAAAAAGTCGTCTTCCCTAACCATTGCCCCGTTTGTCAAACACCGCTCAGCAAAGAAGAGGACGGAGTTATCCAATACTGTAATAACATTAACTGCCCCGCCCAAATTCAAAAAAGAATCGAACACTTTGCCTCAAGAAAAGCAATGGATATTGAAGGGCTTGGTGAAGCACTTATCGCCAAACTCTTAGAATACAATATTATCGAAAAAATAGAAGACCTATACAACCTCGACTACGACAAAATACAAGAGCTGGAAAATCAAGGCGAGAAATCAATTGCAAACTTGAAATCGGCAATTGAAAAGTCTAAAGAACGTGCCTGGGATCGAATCCTTTACGCCTTAGGCATCCGCTTTGTCGGCGACAAGACAGCCAAGAGTATTGCTGAACACTACCCCACTTATGAGCTGATTAAAACCGCTACTATAGAGGATTTGCTGGAAATAGAAGATGTGGGCGAACGGATTGCTGAATCGGTCTACTCCTTTTTCCAAAATGAAGAGAGTATCCATACCTTAGAGGCACTCAAAGATAAAGGGTTAAAGCTCGAATATGAATCAGGAGTGAAATCAGACCTGCTTAAAGGGTTTAGCTTTCTATTAACCGGCACTTTAGCCAATTATACCCGCACTGAAGCTCAACAGCTCATTGAAGAAAAAGGGGGGCGAGTAACCTCCTCTGTGAGTAAAAAGTTAAATTACCTGATAGTTGGTGAGAATCCTGGCTCTAAATATGATAAAGCTAAAACCATAGATAGCATAAAAATAATCGACGAAACTGAATTTGCTAAACTCCTTGAAGAGGGTGTAGAGGCTTAACTTTCCAATGAAAATCTTAGAAAGATATATCCTAAAAGAGAATATAAAGCCATTTTTAATCTCCTTTATGATAGTGACCTTTGTCTTTTTATTGGATAAGCTAATCGATCTACTGAACTTAATCGTCGAAAAGCGACTGGAGATACCGGCTATCATCTCTGTGTTTAGCTTAAGCTTACCCTTTATGCTCGCTTTATCAGTCCCTATGTCGGTCTTAGTGGCTACTATTATGGCGTTTGGTCGACTCTCCGTTGACAACGAGCTTGTAGCCTTTAAGTCTTGTGGGATAAACATTTACACTTTGATGCGCTCAACGGTAATCGCGGCTCTATTACTCTCTGTTTTTATGGTCTATTTCAACAATGCTATCCTACCAGATACCAATCACAAACTCAAGAACCTTTTAATCAGAATCCAGTATCGACGCCCTGTAACTAACATTAAACCGGGTGTATTTACCAACGTAAAGAATTATACTATATACGTTTCGGATATTCAAGATGATGAACTGCAAGGGGTTGTTATCTACAATAAAGAGACGTCAAGCTTCCCACAAACTATCACAGCCGATCGAGGAACTATTGAGCTCTCAGACGGTGGTAATAGTTTCAAAGCTACGCTCTTTGATGGGCAGCTACACAAAAGAGACGATCGAGATGTTAGCCTCTATACGATACAACAGTTTGAACGGCTCGTCATTCACCTACCCGACTTAGGATACCAGCTTAATATTGAAGACTCGGAGTTTAGAAGTGATCGAGAGATGTCCTCCAAACAGATGGGTGAGGCTATCAAAGATAAAGAGTTGGAAATAGCCGGAATTAACGAACAGATTCAAACCCTTAATGAGCGTAACGCCACGCTGCTCAATCATTCCGATGGTGAGGAGCAAACAGTAGATTACAAAAAGAATGCCAATCTACTTGAAATGCATCAGAATAAGATTGGCGATCTGGAAGGACAGATCAGAGAGCTTCAGGTAGAAATACATAAAAAATATGCTATCGCTTTTGCCTGTTTAGTGTTTGTCTTCATTGGCATACCGATCGGAATGATGATCAAGAGTAGTGGAGTAGGTGTCGCTTTCACCACCAGTGCTCTCATATTTGTATTCTATTACGCTTGTCTTGTTGGAGGGGAACAATTAGGTGATAAAGGTATAATATCCCCTTGGCTTTCGATGTGGGCGCCTAATATTCTTTTTGCCTCTATCGGTTTATGGCTCGTAATCTCCTCAACTTCCGATATGAAGACGCTTAGCTTGGATAGATGGAAAGAAAAGCTGAGTAAAATTGCCGATAAAGTTATGCTTAAAAGAGACTAAGATGAAAATACTCGACCGCTATATCATCAGCCAATATATAAAAACTTTCCTTGCAATTAGCATCTCTCTCGCCTTTGTTTTTATCGTGATCGATGTCTTTGATAGAATACCTCGACTACTCAGAACTACTTCAGACTTCATTGTTATAGCTAAATACTTCTTGCTCAGAATCCCCTATCTGTTTGTTCTCACCTCACCTGTGACTGTTCTCTTATCCGGCCTATTCTTGATGAATACGCTCTCTAAATATAATGAGTCAATAGCCATCCGAGCTTCAGGGATTAGTATCCTTAGATTGGTAACCCCCCTCTTTATTATTGGCTTGCTCTACAGTGGCTTTATTATGTTTTTCGGTGATTATGTGCTCCCGAAAACAGAGGATTATCGTGAATATGTCTTCCGGGTACAGATAAGAGGACAGGAACGTGAAGACGAAAAAATGCGCTCTAATATCCAGTATCGGGGTAAAGACTATACACTCTACAATATCGGATTCTTTGATGGATTTAGAAACACCTTGAGACTTATCGATGTTACAACTGTTGATCCACATACTAATCAGATAACTCGTAAACTTACCGCTACTAATGCCGAATGGGAAGATGAAAAATGGGTCTTTTATAACGGGGTGATCCGTACCTTTGAGCAAGGAATGTTAGCCAAGACAGACTATCATAATGCCGTCTCACTTGATGACATAGACGTCACCCCTGAAGACTTTATTAAGAGCGCCAAAAGCCCCTTCTCTATGAACTATATGGAGCTTAAGGAGTATATTGCCAGACTTAATCGCGTCGGTGAAAAGTTTAATAATGAGTTGGTTGACCTACATCTAAAAATATCCTTCCCACTGGCTAACTTTATTATCCTTCTATTCTGTGTGCCGCTCGCTTCAGTGTCGATGAGAAGCCGTTACAGAGGTGTAATCTTTATCGCAGGGGTGATCATTTGCTTCCTTTATTTGACCGTGCTAAGAGTGTGCCAAAGTCTTGGCTATAATGAAGCTATCTCGCCACTGATGGCTGCCTGGTTACCTAACGTGATCTTTGGAGTCATCGGAGCTATCTTTGTGTTAAGAGCAGAGGTCTAAACAGGATAGTCATCCAGAAACACCCTTAACCAGATCTCTATAGAGATTACCTTCCAGAGATAAAAACCGTGGGAACGCCTCCCTGCCAAATATTCTTTATAAATTTTATCGATCCGCTTTAGGTTGAAAAGATCCCTGTTCTTAAAAGAGCTACTTTGTAAAATACCCTGCATAAAACCACCCATTTCGTTCTTCAACCAGTAAGCTTCAGCAGGTGAAGCAAAGTTGACTTTGTCTTTCCTGTTGAGTACCACTTCAGGTACTAACTCTTGCATCGCATCTCGGTGTATTCTCTTACTGATGCCACCTTTGATTTTGTACTCGGCTGGTAGCGAAAAGAGAAACTCCACTAACTTGTGGTCGAGAAATGGTGTCCTGCTCTCGATCGAAAACGCCATAGAGTTGCGATCTACATAATGTAGTAGCGTCTGCAGGTAAATTGTCATCACTAAGTTGTAGAGAAAAGAAGAGAGCTTGCTGACCGGTAAGTCGTTTACCTCTCCTATCAGCTCATCCTCTTTGAAGTCCTTCAATAAAAGATTGGGAAGGTTGTGTTTAACCTCTTTTTTATACCTGTACGATTCACTAAACATATATACTAACATCGTCTTAACTATCTTCTCAGGTACGCTTTTCGATCCTTTAGAGGTTAAATATTGGCTAAATTCTTTAACAAAAGTACGCCCCCTTTTTTGGTTCAGTAGATCTGCATAATACCGATAAAAAGAGTGAGCATAGCCGATATTGATCTCATCACTACCCTGCCCATCCAGAATAACGCCTACCCCATTTTCTGAGGCTAATTTCATTACATAGTATTGAGTTAGTGGACTGGATCCAATTATTGGGTAGTCCTGCAGATAGGTCACTTTATAGAAGTCTCTGATAAAGTCTTCTGGCTTTGGAGAGATGAAATAAGGATCGATCTTTATAGACTCGCCTAATTTATCTATCCAAGCCCTCTCATCAAAGCCGGGGCTGTTGTCATAATAGGCGGTAAAAGTCCTGATCGGCTTAGAAGTAATCTGGTATGCTTGAGCCACTATCGCTGAAGAATCTAAGCCGCCACTTAAGCTACAACCTACATTTATGCTGTCAGAAACATATAGCTCAATACTCTCCCTAAATCGCTCCCTGTACTCAGTGGAGGCATCGCTAAAACTAAGACTCGACGTCTCAAACTGGTCCTTTGGCAAATCATAATATCTCTCAACCCTTAACCCACTACTACTCAATATCATAAAGTGAGAGTGAGGCAAAACCTTTGCCTTCTGAAAGAGAGTCTCATCTCCGTAAAATAGAAAAGAACCCATTTTCAGTAAACGATAAAGCATCTTTTCATTGAGCTGCCTGTCGGTCAAAAACCTGTGAACCTGCTTAAGCTCAGAGCCGAAAAGAAACGTCCCCGACTCATAGCTGTAATAAAAAGGTTTTACTCCAAATCGATCCCTCGAACAGAATAAAAGCTTTTTACTACTATCCCATAGAGCAAAAGACCAGATACCTCTAAATCGGTTCTGACACTCAAAACCCCACTCAGTATAAGCGTTGATCACTACCTCTGCATCACTGGATGAGTTAGACTCATATCCTTGTGAAGCCAGCTCACGAGCTAACTCCTCTCTATTGTATAGATTACCGTCGAAAACTATGTAATAAGTGCCTGTCAAATCGTATATAGGTTGGCGATTTAGACGTGACTCCGGAGTAGTGTTACCACCCCTATATGCAAACCCTAAGTTACCCTTTATGTCTGCATTAAATAACGGGTTCAACTCTTTTTTAAGCTCTGATCCAGAACCTTCATCTAAAAAAGCTCTCTGCTTACCCGTCTCTGTGTTTAAAAGTAAATAGCCCTCATAAGCTGGACCTCTATGCTTAACCAGTTGACCTAACTCCGTTAAAACATCTATGTCGACCGGCTTCCCTTGCCAATTAAGAATACCACCAATACCGCCCATTAAACTTTACCCCACTTACGACGTTACTTCTAAAACTAACTTGTAAACCCTGTTTTTAGGGAGGTTTAACTCACTACATACTTTTGCTAAAACTGAACTCTTACTCTCCCCCTCTTCAAGATAGCTCTTAATCAACTCTACCACCTGCTCGTCCGATACCTCTACCCCCTTAAAACCATCACAAATAATGACAAATTCGCCTTTAGTCGTGATTATATCGCGATGCTCTAAGAAATAGAGTAGCTCACCCCTGTAATACGACTCGAATTTCTTACTTATCTCACGGGCTATTGCTACTTTTCTGTTACCTAAATGCTTGTAAAGTGTCTCCAAAAAGGTGTAAATACGATGAGGAGCTTCGTAAAAAATCAAAGTCTCTGGACTCTCCTCTATGCGAGAAAACAGCTCCTTTTGTCTACTACTCTTTGCAGGTAGAAAACCAATAAACGTAAACCTTTCCGTGGATAACCCTGAGGATACTAAAGCGGGCAAAAAGGCTGTAGCACCTGGCAGCGTTGATACCTCTATTCCGCTGTTGATAGCCTCACTGATTATTATAGAAGCGGGATCTGAAATACCCGGTGTGCCTGCATCTGTTATAATCGCGACATCCTCACCACGCCTCAATTTGCCGAGAATCATATTAACCCGAGATTTCTCGTTAAACTTGTGATAGCTCACAGTTGGCGTCTCTATCTCATAATGCTTCAATAGATAAGCCGAATCTCTCGTGTCTTCTGCACCTATTAAAGAGACCGATTTTAATACCTCAACAGCCCTGAATGTCATATCAGACAAATTCCCGATAGGGGTAGGTACTATATACAATATGCCTGGCTTGATTCTGACCTCCACTTTAGAAATGAAAAAGAGAGATAACCCTCACTGAAGCGGTTATCTCTCTTATATCTAAACCTCTAAATCAGTTACTTAATTACTTTTAACTCTTTACCAACTTTGATAAAGGCTGCAATTGCTTTGTCTAAGTGCTCTCTTTCATGCGCTGCTGAGAGTTGTACTCTAATCCTTGCCTTTCCTTTCGGTACTACCGGGTAAGCAAAGCCGATTACATAAATCCCCTCTTGGAGAAGCATATCAGCCATTTTCAAAGCTAACGGCTCATCATATAGCATTACCGGAACAATAGCAGTGTTGCCAGGTGTGATATCAAAGCCAGCCTCTTCCATCTTGGCGCGGAAGTATTTGGCGTTGTCCATTACCTTGTGTTGCAAAGTAGTAGTTTTGCTAAGAAGCTCTAAAACTTTTATAGAGCCACCAACTATTGCTGGGGCTAATGAGTTGGAGAAGAGATAAGGTCTGGACTTCTGTCTAAGCATCTCAATAATCTCTTTTTTGCCCGATGTGCAGCCACCCATAGCGCCACCAAGAGCTTTACCGAAAGTAGTGGTAATAATGTCGATCTTACCGTGTAAGCCGAAATGTTCTGGTGTTCCACGACCTGTGTCTCCGATATAACCGGTAGCGTGGCTCTCATCCACCATAACAAGAGCATCGTACTTGTCAGCTAAAGCTACTATTTCATCTAACTTAGCCATATCGCCGTCCATTGAGAAAACACCGTCAGTTACAATTATACGATATTTTAAGTCTTGTGAGTCTTGAAGACACTTTTCTAACTCTTCCATATTAGAGTGCTTATAACGGAATCTTTTTGCCTTGCAAAGTCTTACGCCGTCGATAATTGAAGCGTGGTTGAGCTCATCAGAAATAATAGCACTTTCTTCACCTAAAAGAGGCTCGAATACACCAGCATTGGCGTCAAAACAGGCAGCATAGAGGATTGTGTCCTCAGTGCCTAAAAACTCAGAGACCTTTTTCTCTAATTGCTTGTGTAAGTCTTGAGTACCGCAAATAAAGCGCACTGAAGAGAGACCGTAACCCCATTTATCCATAGTTTCCTGAGCAGCTTTAATAACTTCTGGATTGTTTGATAAACCGAGATAGTTGTTAGCACAGAAGTTTAAAACCTCTTCTCCTGTGGAGACACTGATTTCAGCGCCTTGTGGGCTTGTGATTATCCTTTCACTCTTAAATAAACCTTGTTCTTTCAGCTCTACGAATGTTTTCTGTAAGTCATCCTTCATTTGTCCGAACATAATTCCTCCATCCTCCTTAACTTGTTTTTTGTATTGTCTTTAATAACTGTAAATCTTGTCCATAAATATTGTTCTGTTTCATAACTAAATCTCTAAAGTTACTACTGCAGCTGCATATTCCTTTAGATGAGTTAGCGAAACAAATGACCTTTGAATCCCTAAAGTGTCAGCTATCTCTCGAGTACGACCCAATAAGTTCAAAATAGGCCTGCCACTCTCCTCACGAAGTATCTCTATCTCAGACCAGCTTATCTCATCAGCCCAACCTGTGCCTAAAGCCTTCATAAAAGCCTCCTTGGCTGCAAAACGGGCTGCATATGATTGGATTGAAGAGGCTACTGAATCACAATAAGCAATCTCGGCTTGGCTGTACATCCTTGTTTTGAAACTGGAATTCTTAGCCATAGCTCTCTCGATCCGATTCACCTCTATTAGGTCTATACCTATACCAAAGATCATTTCACTACCTTCATCCAAAAAAAGACGGAGCGTTAACCCCGTCTTTTCTATATTATAATGTTGTTTGTAATACGTTCGACTTGGGGTTATTTGAGCTTCTTGGAAAGCACGTCGATCATATCTTTAGTCATTGCTGCTAAATCATACTTCGGCTTCCAACCCCACTCTTCACGTGCCGCTGAGTCATCTATTGTGTTAGGCCAGCTGTCTGCAATGGCTTGTCTGATAGGATCTATATCGTAAGTTATTTCAAACTCAGGTATAATCTTCTTGATCTCTGCCGCTATGTCTTCAGGTGCAAAACTCATCGCACAGAAGTTAAAGGCATTGCGGTGCTTAAGCTTTGCAGGATCCGCTTGCATTAACATATATGTACCTTCAATTGCATCAGGCATATACATCATATCAATGTAAGTACCCTCTTGCAAGAAACAAGAGTACTTCTTGTGCTTGATCGCATCGTAGTAAATGTGAACGGCATAATCAGTGGTACCGCCACCCGGTAATGCAGCGTTGGAAATAAGGCCTGGATAACGTAAACCGCGTACGTCTACGTTGTATTTCTTGTAGTAATAGTCGCAAAGTAACTCACCAGCTACCTTTGAGACACCATAAATTGTGCTGGGACGCATAATTGTGTCTTGTGGTGTGTTATCAAGCGGTGTGCCAGGTCCGAAAACAGCAATTGAGCTGGGAACCATTACAGCACATTTACGAGCACGTGCAACCTCAAGAACATTATAAAGACCGTTCATATTGATATCCCATAGCATCTGTGGGTTCCCCTCTCCAACAGCAGACAAAATAGAAGCAAGATGATAAATATCTGTTATCTTGTGACGACTTACTACCTCATCAATACTCTTAGGGTCTCTTACATCTATCAACTCAAATATACCATTCTCGCAAAGAATATGACCCTCTTTTCTGCTTCTACTCGAGGCAACAACATTACCCTCTCCGTAAACATCTCTCAGAAAAAGAACCAGATCCGTCCCTATTTGCCCTAAAGCACCTGTCACTAATACCTTCTTCATTTAATAACCTCCACGATATATTAGACTTTGTCTGAACTATGCCAAAGATTTAATGATTCTGTCAAACTAAATATGACCACTTGAAGAAATCTGCTCGGAACTTATGTAAAAAGTTACCCTAAAAGCTTGGACTAACCTTCTCTAAGTAGCACGAGAAGACATCTTTGCTGATGCTTAATCAGACTCTCAAAAATACAAAAAGGGGGTGAGCAATAGAGCCCACCCCCTTAATATCCACAAACTCCCTTTTGACCCAGAAGTTTTATTTAAGTAACATCATTTTATTGATTAGACTACTCTCTGGTGTAGCCAGTTTATAGAAGTAGAGACCGGATGAGACATCGCTGCCATTCCAACTAATAACATGCTGCCCAGCGTCCATAGGTCTATTGATTACCTTCTTTACTAACTGCCCTTTAATGTTATAGATAGAGAGCTCTACCTTGCCTTCTTTAGGCAGGTTGAATGAGATAGTGGTCTCTGGATTAAATGGGTTTGGATAGTTTCTTAAGCTCATCGGTAACGGTTTTGCAACATTACTCTTATCTGCTGAGAGGTCAATCTCTTCCCAGAGATAAGGGTAGCCATCGTTTTTGGAATGGTCACAATCGTGTTTCCAAATATTATCGAAGTCCCAATCAACGTAAGTGTTTTCACCGTAAGGATAGGTCATCTCTTCAGTTGTTTTAGCTATTTCGTAAAAATCGTTATCAAGGCCAACGGTAATTGTATCCCAGTAGGATAAGCTGTAGTCAAAAGCTCCGCTACCAACATAAGGTCTGGTTATAGCTGAACCTGAGACTTTGCCTGCTGAATAGCATTTTATTATCTCACACTTACTATCAATCCCAGGCTCTATACCACCTACAAGTCCTCCGATATCAAACTCTCCCTCAATATATCCCAAGTTAAAGCTATTAGAGAGATTTGTCTCTACAAAGAATCCACCTATTCCTCCAAGCACACTCAAACCTTTGATATTACCTAAGTTAGAGCACTTTTCAATTAAGGAGTGTCTGGACTCTCCCACGATCCCACCCAACCTTGATTTACCTGTAATTTCACCACTGAAGTGACAGTTCTCTATTCTGCTCTCTTTTCCAATTATCCCGGCTATTCCACCAATAGCTGATCTTCCGGTGATATTAGCATCTTTAACGTAGAGGTTCTTAATAACGCCATTTTTAACGCCTACAAATAATCCTATATAATTTACGTCTGTATTATTTATATAAAGTCCACTTATATGGTATCCATTCCCATCATAGACTCCATTAAATAGTTCCGACCCATAATCGTCAAAATAGTTGTAATAAATGCCGATAGGCTCCCATCCTTCCTCTTCATTTAAGTCGATATTGTCAATCTGGATGAAGTGTGTTTCAGTTTCGACATATTTTCTTACAAGGTTGAGTTGTTCTGCAGTTTGTACTTTCCAAGGGTCGGCTTCAGTTCCAAACCCACCTGCAAAGTCGCCTTCATCGGTCTGGTATGTAGTAAAGCTCCAGACAGGTATATCTTCTGCTTCTCCGAGCTTATTGTAGGGTATGACTTTCCAGTAGTAAGTAGTATTATATTCAAGCTGCTCTTCAATCTTATATTGTGCAAGACCGGCTATATCGTAATTATATTTAATGTTTGTCGGTGGATTATCTGTACCTAAGGAGAGTAGAAATCCTTTTGGTGAGTTATCTATCTTCTCATTATAGGTAGGCTCCCAACTTAAAACTCCTGAGAACACACTCTCTTCACCATCGTTAGGAACTGGATTACTGGCATTATATGGGACATTTTTAGTCGAAAGATGTAATGGAAATCCATCGTTAAGTTTGTGAGTATAATCGGTTGACCAAGTCTCTTCAAAGTCCCAATCAACGTAAGTGTTTTTGGCATAGGGATACTTCAACTCTTCAGTAGTTCGATATATTGCTCCTTTAGTTACATTAAGTTTTAGATCGTGATAGCAAGATATAACCTCTCCACCATAACCACAAAACTCTCTCAGCTCAGACTCTAAAGAGGTATAACAGTTCTTTATTATGGCATCTTCTGACCATACGGCACCGATCAAGCCTCCCGCTCTATGATCTCGGTCTTCTTTATTATCTTCCACGCTACCTCTGGCATAGCAATCGTAAATATCAGCACTATAGCTAAGCATTCCGATAAGTCCGCCTAACATAGGTTTATACTCTTCATCTTTATGGTTTACGGTAACTTCTACACAAGAACCACTACGGCTGATCGTGGAGCCTATTGTGTAGCCAATAAGTCCGCCAACTCGAGAACTTCCTGCAATACGCCCTGTAACTGAGCAATTACTCACTTTTCCCAGTTCGCTAAACACACCTACAGACTCTTCTATACCTGATAAATCTCCAAGAAGCCCGCCAACCCATTTACATCCAGTCACATCCACTTCTTGTAGCTTGACATTTATTAATTCAGCACCCATACAGTAGCCGAACAGCCCTACATTATCTAATTCAGGTCTATTTATATAGAGGTTTGATATTGAGAATTCATTGCCATCGTAGTGACCGTAAAACGGATTCTCCTTATCCCCTATTGGCTCCCACCCTTCTCCTTCATTCCAAGGGTAAACACCTAAATCTATATCAGCAATTTGTTCGAAGTATTTATCAAAACCTTGAGTACCCTCATAGTTTCGTATGTTATTTAAATGTTCTGCAGTTTCGATAAGCCAAGGGTTTTCTTCTGTACCACTTCCACCGGCAAACTCAGCATAAAGGCCGATAACACCTATTAAAAACAGGGTTAGCAACAGGCCAATTATTACACTTTTCTTCTCACTAAACATCACAACCTCCCTTTTGTTTTGTTAAAGCTTTGAATGACAGGGCAGGCATTGAAGCCCGCCCTGTGTTTTATGAATTACGCACTATTTAAGTAGCATCATTTTATTGATTAGGCTACCTTCTGGTGTAGTCAGCTTATAGAAGTAGAGACCAGATGAGACATCATTACCATTCCACACTATTTTATGCTGTCCTGCCTCCATAGGTCTATTGATTACCCTCTCAACCAACTGTCCTTTAATATTATAGATAGAGAGCTCCACCTCACTTGCCATAGGCAGGTTAAACGAGATAGTAGTCTCTGGATTGAACGGGTTAGGGTAGTTTTTTAAGCTCATCGACAACGGTTTAACAATATCACTCTTATCTGCTGAGAGGTTGATCTCTCTACATAGATAAGGGTAGCCGTCATTAACAGAATG
>JAJBBL010000040.1 GCA_020532365.1 Candidatus Cloacimonadota bacterium
TCAGGGTTCAGAGCATCCTGATTGCTCACTTGAACCAATCAGTTATGGTAAGGAGAAATAACAATGAAATAATGTCAACAAAAAGCTTGACTTTCCAGAGAGTAACTACGACTATTCTCCTTACCTTCTGGTAGGATGCCGTTATGTAACTTAATGCCTGAAGATCATTTACTCGCCAATTATTTAGAATACAGCTATTTATCACATATTCACCACTTTTCGGAGAGTTTAGTTGTTTTTTTAAGCTTGATTTTGAGGCTCTTTTTAGTCGTTTTTTGAACCGAGATGGGTTGAAAAAAGTTGACCGATCTGAGGTGGGTTTTGAATAGTATCTTCAACGTAAAAAAACTATGGAAGGGAAAATTAATGCGCCGGGGCAGGTATTTCTTAGTCTTATTATTCTTTTTTCTCTACGGCTGTTCAGCAGGTAGCCGGTATTATTCATCCTCTATGCTCGACAGAAAGGGTGGCGAAAGCAAAGAATGGGATCAATCGTTACAAGACGAGGATTTTATATACGAAGCGGGTAACATTTATATTTGGAAGAGCTCTTTTTACGGTAAGAAGTTTCACGGTCGTTTAACTGCAAACGGCGAAACCTTTGATATGCATTCATTAACCTGTGCGCATAGGGAGCTCCCTTTTGGCACTATTTTACGGGTAACTAACCCTAAAAATAGCAACTCGGTCATTGTGCGCGTCAATGACCGAGGTCCGTTTATAAAAGGTCGCAGCCTTGATTTATCTCAAGGGGCTGCTCTTCAGTTAGATATGTTTGAAGATGGTGTTTTAGATCTATTAGTTGAAATTTTAGAGCTACCTTATTAACCACTGTTAAGGCTTTTTAATATTCAAAGTAATCTCTTCATAGACCTTCTCTGTCAACCCCAAAGAGGCTCTAAGGGTAGCAGTCCCTTCGCCACTTTGCACAACATATTTATTTACAGCTACACCGTTACTATCGGTTTTGACGATATCTTCTTCAAACATTCCTTTATCGGCTGAAAACCTAACCGGTTGGTCTTTTCTGTTTCCGGCTTTATCTTTAAGTTCGACGAAGACATCAATAGTTTCATTCGGGGCGATAGTAGTCTTAGATGCAGAAAATTCTTCAATAGTTGGTATATCATAGAGGTAGAATACTGCGGTATCTTGAGACTTTTGGAAGCGCTCCATTTTAGCTGTAAATTCGAGGATGCCAAAGGCATTTTTATTAGCTTGAAACTTACCAATCCCTACCCCATCTTTGTTGAGCACTATATAGTTAGCGCCACCTGTAGCGCCTGAACCTTCGGGGACAAAGAACAGCCCTTTGCTTCCATCATATTCGACCAACACTTTGGCGTTGGAGATGAAGCTGGGGTTTCCGTCGAGCATAAAGGTAATGCTAACGAGATTCAGTTCGTTATCGCTTGATTCACCATAAAGTTCATATTTAGAGGGGTATAGTTGTAAGGTCGGCTTCTCTTCTCCCCTTTTATCGCAGGAGAGAAGAAAGCCAGCTATCAAGACTAATAAAATATAGGGTAAAATCAGTCTTTTTTTCATAGTCCTTATCACATTGAATCAATACTTTCTATGTATTGCTTTGCGTTAACTCCGTACACTCGGTCAGAGGTAACTTTTTCAAACTCTGCTCTTGCTTTTTCGAAGTCTTGTTTATCGTAATGGATAAGTGCTTTGTAGAAAGTTGCGGCAGCTTCGTTAACTTTATTTTCCAAGAGCTGTTTAACTTTGATATCGGCGTTAAGCAAGTCCCCTCTATCGTAATATTTAGTCAGCAAGAGGAGTGTTATATCTTTATTAAATCTAAGTTTATTGGTTTTCTCATAATATTCGATTGATTTCTTATCGTTGCCCGCCTCTTCGTAAAACTTACCCATATTTCGATAAACTGCTATGAGCACGTTTTGTGGAGGGTCAGCTGCCAAGAAGTCTTCATACGCTTTGATTGCTTTTTCAACTTCATTAGTACGATAGTATAATAGGGCAATGTTTTGTAGTACATCTGCATCTTTTCTAAGTTCAAACGCTTTGAGATACCATTCGAGTGATTTTTGCTCATTATTTTGTGTGGTGTACAGTCTACCTAAGGTTCTACGTACATTGAAGTTTGGATTAACTGGGTCGAACTCTTCTAACACAGAAATGGCGTTTTTAATATCTTTCAAATCTTTTTCATAGATTTGTGATATTTGGCGAGCACACACGTCACTTGTCGGATCGTTTTCAAGTCGAAGTTTAAGTGTTTTAACAGCATTCGAGAAATCTTTGCCTTGGTAATATGCGGTCAGCATATTTTGCAACATTTGTTGGATCTTGTCTTGAAGAGGGATATCATCTTCCTCTTGGGCCTTTACAAAAAAATCATAAGCTTCTTCATACTTTTTAGCTGCTTCCACAAGTTTTCCCTCAGCGTAAAGAGCATCTGCATCTGCAGCGGTCTCGTTACCGAGTCTTTCGAGTGGTTTGTCAGCATAAACGGATGCAATAACCAATACCATTGCAAAGAGGGTCAAAGCAGTCATTATTGCTTTCGTTTTGTTCATTACTATACCTCCGGGTACGTCTTATTAATTATCGTTTGTTTTATTTTTTATCGCTTGTCAACCAAATAATTGACAGGCTGTTTTTAGCAAGGTAAAAAGAGTCGCTAACACTCTTTATGCCCTATCGATTTAACAATGCAATTTGTGTTCCATCTCATTATTTTTTAAGCCCGAGGGTGATACAATTGATGATTTTCTCGGATGAAAGAGAGATCTATATGGGTGTAAATTTGAGTGGTGTTGATACTCTCGTGACCTAACAGTGTTTGGACTATTCTCAGGTTTGCACCTGCTTCTAAAAGGTGGGTTGCAAAAGAATGTCGGATTGTATGAGGGGAGACATGTTTGCTAATCTCCGCATTAACGATTCTTTTCTGTAATATCTTCCAAAAGCCCATTCTGCTCAGCTGTTTACCGAGATAGTTTAGAAATAAGTAGGGTGTGGTATGTTTCCTTCCTAAGTGGTAGTAAACAGTGTCATAATAGAGTTTTACGTATTTCAAAGATTCAGAAGCTATCGGCACTATACGCTCTTTGCGCCCTTTGCCTAATACCCTTAGCAATGAGTCTTCCCAAAAAATATCGCTCACCTTTATATTTAACATCTCGGAGACACGGATACCTGTCGCATACATTAGTTCTATAATGGCTCTGTCGCGTATATCTAAGTTTTCTTCCAAAGGGATCGAATCGAGGAGTTGTAGCATCTCGTCAACTGTCAGTATGTCAGGAATCTGTTGTTTATACCGTATTTGTGGTAAATCTTCTGGGTCTACCTTCATCGGTACCCCCTCTTCGATCATAAAGACCAAAAAGTTTCGTAGCGACGAGCGTTTTCGGGCTAATGAGTTCTTCACCAGCCCTATTTCTTGCAGCTCACTGAAATAATCTAAGAAATCGTTTAACTCTATTGCATCTGGTTCTTTACCCACGCTCACAAAGAAGTCTCTAATATCTTGTGCGTAGCTTGAAATCGTATTTTCCGTTAAACCTCGCTCAGTTTTTAGAAAAAAGAGAAAGCTATTGATAGAAGCATTTACTCTCGGCGAGACATCAGTTTTTCTCATACTGATAATTCATAGCTTCACGGGTAATAGTAATGTCGTGAGGATGACTCTCTTTCAGTCCGGCAGTAGTGATTTCGATGAACTGTGACTTTTTGTATAGTGTTGGTATATCAGGAGTTCCACAGTATCCAAACCCAGCACGTATTCCGCCGATAAGTTGATACAAGAAGTCTTTCAATGGGCCTTTATAAGGCACCATACCTTCAACGCCTTCAGCGACGAGTTTGTTTTCGTCAAGGCTGTCTTGGAAATAACGATCTCTGGAGCCTTTTGCCATCGCTCCGACAGATCCCATTCCGCGATACGATTTAAAGCTTCTGCCGTTAACGATAATGAATTCACCGGGACTCTCATCAGTGCCTGCAAAGAGACTACCTAACATAACAGCTCGAGCTCCGCCGGCTAAAGCTTTAACAATGTCGCCGGAATACTTTATTCCACCGTCGCCAATTATGCCGATCCCGTGTTTTTCAGCCTCTTCAGCACAGTTCATTATAGCTGTAAGCTGAGGGACACCGATACCTGCCACTACCCGTGTAGTACAGATAGAGCCGGGTCCTATACCGACTTTAACTGAATCAGCGCCCGCTTCTGCCAAAGCTCTGGTAGCCGCTGCAGTAGCTACGTTGCCCGCCATAATCTGCATATCCATAGCCCCTTTAATTTTATCAATAGCCTTTAGGATATCAGTGTTATGTCCGTGTGCCGTATCAATAACGATAAGGTCAACCCCTTGTATTTTCAATTCTTTAGCACGCTCTAAGTAATCCCCTCTGACTCCGATGGCAGCGCCGACGAGCAGTCTTTCGTGGTCATCTTTAGCGGCGTTAGGGAAGGATATTTTCTTCATAATATCCTTAACTGTGACCATACCGGTCAGTTTTCCATTTCTATCGGTAATCGGCAATTTTTCGATTTTATTAGCGTGAAAGATATCTTTAGCGTCGGCGAGGTTAGTCCCTTCTTGGATAGTAATCAGGTTTTCTTGAGTGGTCATAAGCTCTGACACACGCTTGGTGAAGTCGGATTCAAAGCGGATATCGCGGTTAGTCAAGATTCCGACTAACACCTTGTTTTTAACCACTGGAAAACCACCGATCCGATGCTTCTTTGAGAGAGCTATAGCGTCGGCTATAGTATCCTCTGGTGACAGAGTTATTGGGTTTATGATCACACCACTTTCAAACCGCTTTACTTTGCGTACCTCTTCCGCCTGCTCTTCAATACTCATATTCTTATGAATTATTCCGAGGCCACCTTCTCGAGCAAGACTGATAGCGAGTTCCGATTCGGTAACTGTATCCATCGCGGCACTAATAATCGGAATATTAAGCTGAATCTTGTTTGTGATCTTAGTGCTCAAGTTAACTTGACCTGGTAAAACTTCTGACCTTGCAGGTATTAGTAGAAGGTCATCGAACGTATACCCTTTTTGTTTTAAGATTTTCTCCATTGATCACTCCTTTCAGGTACGTGGAGAGAAGCCAATAGTTTTGTCAAGTTCAAATCAGCCCCTCTACCGTCAAATTACTCAACTCACTTAGTACTTAAAAATACTCCCACCTATAAATTCACGTAAAAGAGAATTGGAAGGCACCATATCGTCTGGGATGTCTAACATATGCTCTACTAAAAAGATCATCTTCTGAGCTTCACAATATATCGGTGAATATTTTGAGATGCGATAGAGTAGTGGTAGCACGTGCTTTTTCAATACGTTAACCTCATAAGTAAGACCGCTGTTGAACATAATATCGGCATTCTCTTGGAAGGGGAAGATGTTCTTGTTTTCCCCCTCTGTAATAGCTGGCCAACGCTCAAGAGTCATCTCCGCTGTATACCCTCTGAAGTTGTTGTCTCGCACTATACGGCGTAGCTTTCTAAAATACGTAGTGGTGATTCTGTTATGGTCATCTATATTGAGCTGATTCAAGCAGCTAATGTAAACTAATACCTTCTGCTCTTTCGGTATCGCTTCTGAAACAAGTTCGTTCAAGCAGTGTATACCCTCCACGATAAGGATATTGTTCTCTTTCATTTGGAGAAGAGTGTTGGTCTTCTCACGCGTTCCTGAAAGGAAGTTATACTTGGGTAGATCTATCTCTTTACCTTGTAGAAGCGCACTTAAATGCTCATTAAAGTACGGTAAGTCAATAGCGGTAATACTTTCAAAATCTGGCTCCCCTTTTTTATTGAGCGGAGTATGCGTCCTTGGGAGAAAATAGTCGTCCATCCCAAGAATTAGCGGCACTAAGCCGTTGACGTGGAGCTGGGTAGAGAGACGCTTAGCAAAAGTAGTTTTACCTGATGAGGATGGTCCTGCGATAAAAACGGCTCTTACGTTTCCCTTATCGGTAATCTCCTTGGCAAAGTTAACTATTTTCTTTTCGTGCAAAGCCTCTTCAACCAAAATAACGTTCTGAATGTCAAAATGTTCTATCTTATCATTTACATCGCTGACGTTGTGAACGTCAAAGATGTTGAGCCATTTGTCTGCTTCCTGATGCACTTGGAATAATTTCTTCGGATAGTTAAACTCTTCTTTGATTTTACCAGTTCGCTTATTGGGGTACCTGATAACAAAACCGGGAGGGTTAATGTTGAGCTCAAAATCCCTTATAAGACCTGTGTTGTCACAGAGCTGTCTGATGAAGTAATCATAGTAGCCGCCACATCTAAACACCGGGACAAAACCCTTGTGATTGTAATGGAGATTTCTGACAACATCGTTACGCCCCTGCTTGATAAAAATATTTTTTGCCTCCTCCAACCCCATCTCTATCTCCTCAACATAAAGCTCCTTCTCAACTATTTTGAGCATCTCACTCTTTACTGCTTGCAGGTCCTTTTCAGTAAACTCTTCGTCACCAAACGCCTCACAAAAGATTCCGTCACCTATTGAATGCTCTACCACCAATCGCATACTTTTATTATAAAGTTTGTAAAACGCTTTGGCCATAATAAAAATGGTGGAGTCTTGATAAATCCTAAAGCCTTCAGTCGACTTAAATCCCACGCAAACGAGCGTGGAGTCTTCAACAATAAGCTTACTGCTATTCACGAACTTATTATTCAATTTAAAGCTAATTGTTTGAAAAGGGGTAAGCCTCTCTGAGCTTACAATTTCCTTAATTGTGACAGGATATTCCAGTTCAATCGTTTTCGAAAGTCTTGCATCTAAGTATAAATCAACTTTAAAAGCCATAGTATCTCCCCCATAGTTATAATCTCAAGCTAAATGATGTTTTAATTTACAATTCGTCAAGGAATAAGTGTGTAAGCAGTCATCTTTTCTTTTCAACCCCTTTTCTATATAGCTTTATAAAGCTCTTCTAAAAAAGGCTTTGACAGATATTCGCCCCTCTCTCTTTTGTTGTAGTAATATGAAAAATATGAAATAAGAGGAGTTTTTATGGAAACGAGACCTTACGCAGAACCTTACAAAATTAAAGTTGTAGAGGAAATTAAGCTTAACACGAAAGAAGAGAGAGAACAAAAGATTAAAGAGGCTGGATATAACCTCTTTAACTTGAAATCTGAAGACGTATTTATTGACCTGCTGACAGACTCAGGTACCGGCGCAATGAGTGATAATCAGTGGTCGGCAATTATGAAAGGTGATGAAAGTTATGCCGGTTCAAAAAGCTTTTTCGAGCTCCAAAAGACTATCAATACACTTTTGGGTATGCCTTACCTTATCCCAACACACCAAGGTAGAGCTGCCGAAAACGTACTCTTCTCAGCTCTGATCAAAAAAGATGACGTCATCCCTGGGAATACACACTTCGATACCACTAAAGGACATATCGAACATAGACAAGCAGTCGCCTTAGACTGTACTGTCGACGAAGCTTTCGACCCGGAAATAGAACTACCGTTCAAAGGTAACATCGACTTGGCTAAATTAGAGAAAGCGTTTAACGACTATCCAAAAGACAAAATTAAGTTCACTAACCTTACTATTACCTGTAATAGCGGTGGTGGACAACCTGTATCGATGAAAAACATTAAAGAGGTCAGCGAGCTTTGTAAAAAATATGATAAAATGCTGTTCTTCGATGCCGCTCGTTTTGCTGAAAACGCCTACTTCATCAAAGTACGCGAAGAAGGCTATCAAGACAAAACTATCAAAGAAATAGTGCGTGAAATGTTTAGCTACGTCGATGGATGTACAATGAGCTCTAAAAAAGACGGACTCGTCAATATCGGTGGTTTTATCGCCCTCAAATCAGAAGAGCTGTACCGTCAATGCTCAGTCTATGAAATTATGTTTGAAGGGTATCTGACCTATGGTGGACTCGCCGGTAGAGATATGGCTGCATTAGCTGTCGGGCTCAACGAATCTACTGAATACGATTACCTTCACAGCAGAATCAGACAAATGCAATACCTCGGAGATAAACTCGTCGAAGCAGGTATTTCTATTGTCAGACCTGTCGGTGGGCACGCAGTTTACGTAGACGCTAAGAGCTTCTTGCCTAACATCCCACAAAGTGAATTCCCAGCACAAGTATTAGGTGTAGAGCTCTATATTGAAGCTGGTGTTCGTGGCGTTGAAGTTGGAGTAGTCTTAGCCGATAGAGACCCTGTTACCAGAGAGAATCGCTTCCCTAAACTTGACTTGCTGAGATTGGCTATACCACGTAGAGTATATACCGACAATCACTTAGACGTAATAGTGTGGGGACTTAAACAGGTTCATAAAAGAAGAAATGAGTGCCGTGGCTTAAAGTTTACCTACGAAGCACCCATTATGAGACACTTCACAGCCAGGTTTGAGAGAGTCTAATCACAATAATATGAAACTATTGATGCACGTTTGTTGTGCTCCGTGCGGTATTGCACCGTATCGGTTTCTTACCGATAAGGGTGAGTATAAAGTCGATACTTACTGGTATAATGACAATATTCATCCTTATCGAGAATATAAAAAAAGATTCGATACCTACCAAGCTTGGACTGCCAAGGAGGGTATCGAATCTATCGTTGAAGATGACTATAATTTAGAACTCTTTTTGAAGAAAGTGGCTGACCGGTCTGAACAACGTTGCTTTATTTGCTACTACGATAGGCTTAAAAAAACTGTCCTTACCGCTAAAAAACACTCGTATGATGCCTTTACCTCTACCCTACTCTACAGCGTATATCAGAATCATCCGTTGATGAAACGAATAGGAGAAGAGCTGGCTTTAAAGTATGACGTACATTTTCACTACCAAGATTTTAGAACGCTCTGGCAGAGCGGAGTTGAGCTATCTCGAAATGAAGAGATGTATCGTCAACCTTATTGTGGCTGTATCTATAGTGAAAAAGAACGTTACCACAAAAAGAAGATAAATGACGCTAAATAGGTTTATTGAAGGGTAAATGTTAAAGCTAAGTAAGAATCGACGTTTTAGACCGAAGAGAGCTTAAGAGTTATGCGTAAAACTATTCTATCCCTTGTTTTATTAGTGTTAATATCCACCCTCTGCTTTGGCTTTGAGACGGGTAAGAACCCTACTAAAGCAGCAGTACTTTCACTCGCAATACCGGGTGGTGGACAGTTCTACAACGAAGCTTACTATAAATCTGTCGGTGTCTTATCGGTTCAAGCGTTTGTGATCAGCCAAACTGTATACAATCATAACCTGATGGTTGACTATCGAGACAAAATGAACAGCTCAGAAGGTGAAGCAAAACTTTTATATGAATCGAAGTTTAACCAGATGCATAGAAGAAGACAGAATGACTTTTGGTGGTTAGGCTCCATAGCTTTTCTCTCTATTGTAGACGCCATAGTAGATGCACACTTATATAACTTTGAAGATAAGCGTGACGAGGTTCACATCCTTTTCGGAGGGAACAAAATAGGTATCGGAATCAATTTCTGATTCTAATTACTTAACGCTTTTTCTCCAGTCTTTTACCTTCACCTTTTTCCGTTCCGCTTTCTGCCACTCTGTGAAATAATCCTCTTTGGTTCGTTCAAAGATTTTTCCTCTAATGCTGTTTTTAACCTCATTGGTAAATTCCATCCTGTTAGCAGGATAAAAGGTATGCACAACACCTACATAAAGACCATCTTTGCCCTCAACCTCTTTGCATACAATTCTATCTTTTTTAGGGGTAAACATCATAGTAGTTAGCTCTTTTATATCTGCTTGTGGGAAGTAAGTGGTGGAGTCAAATCTTTCGAAATCGAAAACCTCACGTCCACTGTTTTCAGCCATAGCTAACACGTTGCCGTAGTTACTCTTCTTCAGAAACTCTTCTACCTTTTTATGAGCCGCATCTTTACGTTTCTGCAATACTAATTCTTCTCTGATTTTATCGGCAACCTGATGCAACGGTTTAAAATCTCTCTTCTGATTATCTATAACGTAAAGTAGAACATACGCTTGCAAATAGTTGTTAAACATAGGTTCGAAAATAGTCCCTTTGACCGCCGCTATACCTTTCTCTACGACCGAGTCGCTCTTCCCTAACCCAGGGATATACGGATTTTCGGGGGTAACTTTGTTTACCTGACTAACCTCTATGTCGAACTCTCTGGCAGCCCTTTTAAGCCCTACCTCCGAAGCTAAAGACCTTATGTTTACAGCCTGTTCGTAGAGCCGGTTCTTGGTGTGAGGAGAAGGTTTATGTTTAATCACTATTTCTCGTAGTTTGACAAGACTCCTTGTCCTTGCCATCAGCTGGTAAAGAGCCCACCCTTCTGCAATTTCGTAAGGCTTAGTGTACTGATCAAGTTCAAGCTTTTCAATATCTTGCCTTATGTTGTTAGGAAGAGAGCTTAGTTCGATGAAGTTCATTTCGCCGTTTTTGGTGGCAGTAGGAGCATCGGAGACCTTACCGGCTAAAATAGAAAAGAGTATTCCATCCTGCAGCTCTTGATATACTGAATCGGCCACTGTTTTAGTGTTCAGAATATCCGCCTTGTTGGCTTCGAGCGGGAATACTATGTATTGAAAGGAGACATAAGGGTCGAGAAGGTAGTCCAAACGGTTCTTTTGATAATAGCTTTCAACCTCTCGATCGTAAACTACCGTATCTTCAAAAGAGTCGTAATAAAAGGCGATTAAAGATGCATTAGCTGAAGAGTTCTCAACCAAATACTCGTCGAAAATCTCCTCCTCTTTAATAGGCATCTCCGCCTGTACACGCTCTTTAAGTTTGCCAAGAGGTGCGTAAATTTGATAGTAAAGCTCTACCAACCAAGCAAGGTCTACCGGCTTGTTCGTTCTTAAGGATTGTACATATTTGTTCAGATCAAACTCACCCTCTATGTTGAACTGTCTCGAAGTGAGTATTATGTCTGGAACCTCTTTAGTCAAAAGATCTATCACCTCTTGAGTGGTTACAGTAATCTCGTACCTTCTGAGCTGCTCTTGGAAAACAATACCCTCCACAACATTGTTAAAAGCAGCGTCACTCATCTGCTGCTTCTCACTCTCGTCGGGTGAAAAACCGTACTCTAAATAATACGATTCATATTGATTTCTATAAGCTAAGTTGTACTCCTGTGTGGTGATAAACCTGTCGTTTACCTTCCCTACGTAGTTTGTCGGTCTTGCAGTACAACCTGCAATAATAATTATAATTAGTAACAGTCCGATGATCAACCTTGTTTGATTAATAGCCTTCTTCATATGTGTCTCCTTATGTAGCTGAGTTGCTGATCGTTCTATATTGTCAACAAATAATATCGATCGGACGTAAGATTACCCACTTCTGTTTTGCCACATGTAGGAGTCGCTTTAACATTTATCGTTAGCGCAAACCTTTGCCTGCCAAGTAGCCACTTTTTTCAATCCTTAATTATTCTTTTATCTTTTTAATCTGTGAAATCTGTGTAATCTGCGAGAGGCTTTTTATAATTGATTATTTGATGATCTCGGGCAGAGCAAGCCACTGCCCCTACAAGTCGCTTTAACATTTATCGTTAGCGCAAACCTTTGCTTGCCAAGTAGCCACTTTTTTCAATCCTTAATCATTCTTTTATCTTTTTAATCTGTGAAATCTGTGTAATCTGCGAGAGGCATATTAAAACGGGCGGAGCAAGCCGCCGCCCCTACGAAACTACACAACCTTGCAACCTCACAACTTCACAACTCTATTTTATCACTGTACATCTACCAGCGCTGACTATTACATCGTCAACCGACAACTGATACATATATAACCCACTACCAACCAAGCGCTCCTGCTCATCCTTACCGTTCCAAAAGATACTATACTCACCTTTGGATAACTCGGCGTTGATCAGGCGCTTAACAAATTGCCCTTTGACGTTATAAATATCGATTATAGCCTGACTACTCTTTGGTAGTTGAAAGCTTATCGTCGTACCTGGCATCGAACGCTCTGTACCGCTTGCATTTTCGTTCAGAGAGATTGGGTTTGGATAGTTGTAGAGCTTATAGTCAAACACCTCTATGTTAGGTAATATCTCTCCACCAGCACTGGTAATACCTTGATACTCATAAGCCCCCATATCAATCATTCCGTTGACGATGCGAGGGTTACCCGCTAAGTCAAACTCAGGAAACTCAAAATCAGGTATATCAAGAGTCCCCTTATTTATAGCTGGCGACCCCTCTTGCAACATATAGGGGTACTCCTCTAAATTAGAATCACCCACCCATAAAGGGTCTGCATCAATATTACTGTCATCCCAATAAAGATCGCAGTTTCCCATTTTACAGATATTCCAGGGACCTCCACCAACAAGTGAATTATACACATAGGTCTCATGTGGTTTATCGGTATAGTTATATAATATTAAGTTTTTTTGTTCATTGCCATAAAGAATAGAGTTGTAGATATCAACAATTTTATGTCCATCTGCAACTTTTAAGCCACCACCACCCGGAGTATCTGTAATATTATCAGCAATAGTGGCGTTAATTAGCCTAAAGTAGCCGTCATTCAGGAAACTCACTACACCATGAGGTATTTTAGCAAAAAAAGGATCGGTGTACTTGTCACATCCTGATACCTCTAAATTGACAATAGTAGCCCTTACATCCCATGGCCATGCTGGTGAATATCCCCAAATACTTAATCCAACCCCTCCTCCTGAACTAGCACCAGGATAAAGAGACCTTACTGTTTTACGAATACGAACATTCTTTAAGCAAACATCAAAGTCGTATTCACATGACAATACTAAAGCTACGACTGCCTTGTTATCATACATTGAGATATTACTTAACTCACAGTTGCCACTTGACACAGAATTATAAACTGTATAGAATGTTATACAGTTTTCGATATGGATATTATCGAACTCAAACTCAGTGGCACAGCGTGTATTTATAGCCCCATTACAACTTGTGCTCTGAGAGTCGCCTCCGTTTAATAGCGTAAAGTTTTTAACAGAGAACTCTCTAATATAATCTCCATCGAAATTAGCGGGATCATAACAAGCCCCAATATGATGCCCGGAAAACTCAGAGTCCAAAATCACCCCCTCTTTGGACTCACCTATCAGGTCAACGTAACTCTTCAGGTGTATCGGGAATATTTGATCGTTCATCGATTTAGAATAATAGCCATTTGCAACGTATACCTTTCGTCTTATATTCTCATCTGGCTTAATCAGAGTCATCGCGTAGGCAATGGTTTTAAGCGGCTCTTCTGGTGTAAGACCACTATTGGAGTCATCACCCATTGAACTAACATGCAAGTCAGCCTCTACTAACACTATTTTCTCTTTTTTGATAGATATCTCAACATTATTTGGTGAATTATCTTTATGTATGCCGAGAAAGTAAAGATCGGGATTTAGAACGGTGAAAGTATCCAAATAAACATTACCTTGCTCTCGACCAACTAAAAAAAGATCTGAGCAATCTGTACCATTATTCAAGTAGACACTATTTGGTCGATCTTTACAAAATTCCACCGAGGAGGGCAGCACCGGTGAACCACCAGAAAAGATTCCACCCCCTTTATATGCTGCTTCATTATATCTAATAATGTTTCCCCTAAGTAAAGGGTGTGTTTCGCTTCGTGCGCATATCCCGCCACCAGATGCTGCACGATTATACTCTATGATACAGTTACTGATAACTGGCGAGGCATTTTTTAAATAAATTCCACCTCCATGAGTATACGTATCGGCCCAATGGTTTTCACCACTTCCGTTTCTGATAGTAAAACCATTTATAATTGCCTCTCTCGTCTCGTTGTTTTTCAGTGTTATCACAGTCCCTTGATGGGCTCCATCAATAACTGTCTCAGCGATCATTTCTCTATTATCTATATTTTCACGATAAAGACTCGTTAAATTTATGTTCTTCCCCTGAAAGTTTATCCGCTCATAGTATACCCCAGGATAGACAAGGATCGTATCACCACTACGAGCCATATGAAATCCTTCGTTTATTGTCTTAAAGTCACCCGTCCCATCCTGTTTAATCTCCCAGACTGCTGCCGATAGAAGACCAACCGTAATCAGTATCAATACTAATACAA
>JAJBBL010000206.1 GCA_020532365.1 Candidatus Cloacimonadota bacterium
TCTATGTATGCGTAATTACCGACGGCGCCTGACAATTTACCCAAAGAAATTGCCTCTATAGCGTCACGCATTCTCTCAATATTTCTTGTGACTTCATCATACCAAAGTGCGTATTTTAAGCCAAAAGTAATAGGTTCGGCGTGGACTCCGTGAGACCTACCAATGCAGAGGAGATATTTATATTCTTTTGCTTTTATTCTGAGTACTTCTTGGAGGTTAACCAAGTCTTTAAAGATTATTTCTCCAGCCTGTTTAAGCTGTAAAGCAGTAGCGGTATCTAATACGTCTGAGGAGGTCAGTCCATAGTGAATCCATCTTGACTCAGGTCCAATAACCTCTTCTAAGTTGGTTAAAAAGGCGATTATATCATGCTTTGTTACAAGCTCGATCTCTTCTATTCGGTCGACATCGAAGTCTGCCTTTTTCACAATATGTTCATAATCTTCTTTAGGTACTATTCCGACGTCGTACATAGCACGACACGCAGCCAGCTCCACATCGAGCCAGCATTGATATTTATTCTGGAGTTCCCAGATGTTTGCCATTTCCGGCAAGCTATATCTTTTAATCATAATTCATCCTTTATCTATACTTTATATTATCAATCTGTATTTTGAATATAGTTTCGCCACCGACAGAGAGTGACAGCAGTTCAGGCAGTTCTTCATTTTTATATGTTAGGAGTAGCTCTATCTTTCCGAGAGATGAGGGGCTACTTATTGTCGAGATCTGCAGCTTATCGTTGAAAGCAATTTCAAACTGGTCGGTAGCAAGTTTTCTATCAGCAACTATTCTATGTTTATTTTTCACAAGGTACTTAAAGGCGTTGTTAACATCATCAATACTATATTGTTTATACTCTATATTCTTATCATTCAATAGTGAGCTCAACGGTTCTGCAAGGGTTAGGCTCGTCTCCTCTTCAACTTGTATCTCCAAGATAGGTGAAGCTTTCAAACCGTAAAGTCCGCTTTCAAAAACAGTTAGCAGCAGAGAGTTCGTATCTTTTTGTATAGAGATATTTTTTCTCAAGCGGAAGTGGCTATATGAGAGCTCGGCAATTCCTTTCATTTCAAAGCTTTGCCATTTATGTAAGTGTTGGAGTAGCAGCTCTTCTTCTGAGCGGTCTCGTCTAAGTTGAGAGCAACTTGCCACTATTAGGATAAGTATGCCAAGTAACAGGATATAGAGTTTTTTGTTCATCTAATCACCTTGCGAGGTTTGAGAACAAAAGCGAGTCCAACAGCTCCACCGATAATCATTAGCAAGCAGAGTATTTGTCCCAGGCTCAAGTTTAGCAGAAGGTATCCAATCTGCTCATCAGGCTCTCGGAAGAACTCTATAATAAATCTGAACAGACCGTAAAGTCCGACGAAGAGCCAGATCACGATCCCCTCTTTATTAGTCTTGCGGTATACAATCTGAAGTATAATGAAGAGCAGCAATCCTTCGGTGAAGGCTTGGTAGAGTTGTGATGGGTGTCGTGGTTGACCGTCAGAATAGGGAAAGATCACAGCCCAGGGCACTGATGTAACACGTCCATACAGTTCCCCATTGATAAAATTACCGATACGACCTAACCCTAAGCCTAAGGCAGCGTAAGGTGAAACAGCATCAGCTAAGGGGTAGAATGAGAGCTTGTTTCTTCTGACAAAAGCGTATCCGAACAGTAAAACAGCTATCACCCCTCCGTGAAATGACATCCCCCCTTCCCAGAAGGCGAATATCTTAAGTGGGCTCGCGATATATTCGGAAAGGTTATAGAAAAGAATATAACCCAACCTTCCACCGATAATGACCCCCAACATAATGTTGAAGAACATAGTGTCGTATTGTTCAGCGGTAATGCTCACGCCTTTACGTTTAAGGTTTTTCTTAACGAAAATATAGCCAATGATGAACGAAATGACATAGAACAGTCCGTACCATCTGACTTGTAGTGAGCCTATACTGAACACTTCTGGTTTAAGGTTATGGTAATACATTTCTACTAAGCTTTGCTTGGCTATTTATTGGTCAGTGTTTTAAGTTTATTGTAGAGTATTTCAACAGCTTCATCGGTATCGACTTCATATTTCTGCCCATCTTTTTCTAAAGTTGGGGAGAATATTTTGACGACTTGTGTAGGTGAGCCGTTAAGTCCAATTTTGTCAGAACCTGCTCCGAGATCATCTGCATTCCAGACAGTAAGTTGGGCATTTTTAGCAGTTCTTTTCCCTCTGAGGGATGGTAGTCTTGGTATGTTGATTTCTTTGACGACGGTAATCACTGCTGGGAGGGTCATTTCGACTGTATCGAATCCATCTTCCATCAATCTTTCCACTTTTATGACGTTATCAGAAAGTTCGTTAATTTTCCTGACGAAGCAGGTTTGAGGAAGGTCTAAGTGAGTAGCCACACCGGGTCCTACTTGTGCTGTATCGCCGTCAATAGCTTGCTGTCCGAACATAATCAGGTCATAATCTTTAATTTTATTGATAGCTTCAGCGAGGGTATAGCTTGTAGCCCAGGTATCTGCTCCGGCGAACTTTCTATCTGAAAGGAGGATTATTTCATCCACCCCCATAGATACAGCTTCTCTTAGAGCGTCTTCAACTTGTGGTGGCCCCATACTCAGAGCGGTGACTTTTCCACCGTACTGTTCTTTAAGTCTAATAGCCTCTTCAATGGCGTAGAGGTCAAACGGGTTGATTATACTTTCAACCCCTTCACGAACGAGTGTATTAGTTACAGGATCTATGCGTATCTCTGTTGTATTTGGAACTTGTTTAACACAAACGATAATGTTCATTATCTCTCTCCCTTATAGGTTATTTATTGTAGAAGCCACGGATTGTGTCAATCACGTAGTCTTGTTGGTCTTTAGTGAGTTCTGAGTAAATTGGTATTGAGACGACATTTTCAGCTGCTCGCTCAGACACAGGGCAGTCACCTTTTTTACCACAGAGTTCTCCAAAGCATTCTTGTAAGTGTAGTGGAAGCGGGTAGTAAATAGCGCATCCGATATTTGCTTTTTTAAGGTGTTTCATCAATCCATCTCTATCTTTAGCAAAGAGGGTAAACTGGTTGAAAATAGAGACAGCTTTGTCGTGGATTACCGGCATTTTAATCTGCTTAATGTCTTTCATATTTGCGTAGTAATAGTCAGCATTTTCTCTTCTCATCTCTGACCATTTAGCCAAGTGGGGTAGTTTTGCTGAAAGGACTGCAGCTTGGATCGTATCTAAGCGGCTATTAAATCCAACCCATTTGTGGAAGTATTTTGGGTTTTCGCCGTGTACTCGCAGCTGTCTGAGCCGTTTAGCTAATTCTTCATCTTGCGTTACGCACATACCGCCATCACCCATACACCCCAAGTTTTTACTGGGGAAGAATGATAGGGTACCTATTTCGCCGATAGTACCTGCATTCTGTCCATCATAGACCGCTCCAATACCTTGGGCGTTATCCTCTATGACGTAGAGGTTGTGTTTTTTAGCAATCTGCACTATTCTATCCATTTCGCACGGCTGTCCGAACAGGTGTACTGGCATAATAGCTTTAGTTTTATTAGTGATCGCTTTTTCAATCAGGTCAGGATCGATATTGTAAGTATCCTCTTTGACATCTACAAATATAGGTTTGGCTCCTACTCGGTGAATTGTACCGGCAGTAGCAAAGAAGGTGAACGGGGTAGTAATCACTTCATCCCCAGTCCCGATATTAAGGGCTCTTAATGCTAAGACAAGTGCATCAGTTCCAGAAGCACATCCTATTGCGTGGTTAACATTCAAAAACTCTTCCATCATCTCTTCAAACTGTTTAACTTCTGGGCCGAGTATATATTGATGTGTGCTCAAAACTTGATCAATGTTTTGGCGGACTTGTTTCATAATTGGTTCATACTGTGCATTTAAATCCAGCAAAGGTACTCTCATAGCATCTCCTTGTAAGTGATAAATTTGTCTTTATTTTGTTAATACGATAATGGTCGTTACGAGTGAGAAAATAGTCCCAATAGGGGTTAGGTAGTCAGACACATAGGTTCTGAATGACACTGGTACAAGTACTGCATCCCCTTCATTTAAGGGTTGTCCTTTATATTTTGTTCTATTTCCATTTTTATCGACGATGATAATCCGTTTACTTGAGCCTACTCTATTGATACCCCCTGCTAAGGATATATAGTAGTGAGCACTCTTCCCCCCGTGAAAGCTGTATTTGCCAGGTATGTTGACATTACCTCTAACGAGGATGTAGCTCTCTTCAGGGTGGAGGTAGACCGAATCTCCGATATTTAATACGTGGCTTTGCTCTACTCTTGTGATCTCACCATCCCGCTTGATAAATATCTTATTGAAATCGCTGTAGTAATTCTTATGTGTTATAGCGGGTAGAAGGTCGTTTACCTTAGTGTTTTCATTGATCTCAAAGTATTCAACGTAGTTTGTTGTATCGGTCACGACGTAAACTTTAACAAAGTTTTCAGCAAAAGCTGCAGTTATAAGATCGTCCCCCATAACGAGTGGATTTTGTGTAATATCCCCTTCAGTAAGATATCGGTTCAAATCGAATGTTTTTGTTTCCCCTCTTCGAGTAATATTGATCTTTCGACTTGCAGAGGGGTGAAGCCCTCTGGCTAATCTTAATGATTGTGAAAGAGTCATCAACGAGTCAGCCGGATACTCGCCGGGGCTGTTAAAAGCGCCTAACAGGTGCAGTGAATATGGTGCTATTGCTATAAGTTCAACCACTATCTTCGCATTGATAACGTTTTTAGCGATCTCAGACTTAAGTAAAGCTTTCGCCTCTTCCAAAGTCAAACCGGCAACCTCCACAGGGTTGGTGAGTGGATACATAACTACGTTACCAGAGAGGGTAACAGGTACCACAAACTCTTTTGTTTCCAAAGTTACTACTTGGATAGCGAACTTATCACCAGGCTTAACGGTATACTCTTTTTCAACATCAACTCTTTGGTAGGCAAGCAGGGCGCTCACAGCTACCAGAAAGAGTATTGCTATAAAGGGAACCAGTTTATGCTTCATAATACTTAATTACTCTGTTGAGTATGTCTTCCAGCGAATATTTTGGTTCATACCCGATAGTGTTTTTAATTTTTGTTATATCTGGCACACGTCTTTTCATATCTTCAAAGCCCTCTTCATAGGCGTCATCATACGGTACATATTCGATCTTTGAATCACTATTGGTCATCTTCTTGATTTTGAAGGCTAACTCTTCGATAGTGATCTCCTCTGTGTTTCCGATGTTATATATGTTCCCTTCAGCTTTCTTTTCTGACATAAGGCCGATGAGCCCACTAACTACATCTTCAACATCGGCGAAGCAACGTGATTGTTTGCCGTCACCAAAAATTGTTATGGGATGACCTAAAAGGGCGTTTTTGACGAACTTAGGTAGCACCATACCGTACTGTCCAGACTGTCTGGGTCCCACAGTGTTAAAGCATCTCACGATTACTACAGGGAGTTTTTTCTCTCTATGGTAGGCGAGGGTTAGAAACTCATCAATTGCTTTAGCGGAGCTATAACTCCATCTGGAGATATGTGTTGAGCCGAGTAGTCGGTCATCTTCTTCTTTGAACGGCACATTTTCACTCTTGCCATAAATTTCTGAGGTAGAGGTGATGAGGATCTTTTTCTTATACTTATTGGCAAATTCGAGGATGTTATCAGTTCCATTGATGTTAGTTTGCATAGCCAGCAGCGGGTTTTCGATAATGTATTTAACGCCGACAGCCGCCGCAAGGTGGTAGATTATATCACAGTCTTTAACCATTCTATCGAGTGTTTCGCGGTTTAAGATGCTATCTATCTCATAGCAAAAGTTAGGGTTATTAGTCAGATGGCTAATGTTTGAGAGCTTACCTGTCGACAGGTTATCGATGATAGATACTTTGTTACCTTGTTCCAGTAGTCTTTCTGCCAAGTGTGAGCCGATAAAACCAGCGCCACCAGTAATCAATATTTTCATTATATCTCCGTGTATTGTAAATCGGGCTGTCGTTTGATCAGGCTGCAGGTCTAAAGCAAGGTCGACAACGCCTCAAATCTTTATTTTATTAATGTGTTGAGATAGCTTTTCCTTATCACAATTTTTGTCAATAGATTTGCCTGTAATGGCTTTTCTTAAGATTCAGTCTCTTCTTCAGTCGTCTCTATGTCGTTCTTTTCATCTTCAGTTTTATCAGAGGGGAATAGCTGATCAAGCATTGCTTTTGTCTCGCTTATTTCGGTGATAATATAGCTTCTCATCTCTTCGTTCATTGCCAGTATTTTGAGGGGCTTCTTGTACTTTTCGTTAGACTGCATTTGGTTCAGTCTTTTTTTTACCCCTTTAATCGTGTAGTTTTGGATATAGAGCATATCTTTGATAACCTTCAACAGCTCTATTTGCTGTTCGGAATATTGTCTGTTTGCACCTTTATTACGCTTAGGCTTCAGCTGTCTGAACTCAGTCTCCCAGTACCGAATAATATGCGGTTTTAGATCGAGTAGGTTACACACTTCACCCATTGTATAGTAATATTTCTTCATTTGACGCCCATATCCTTTCTAATAGCTCCTTATTTTTTTATAGAAAACGAGTTGATAATTGTCCAGGAAAAAAGAGCAAGGGTTAAAATAAGTACGTATTTAGGTACTCGATGGAACGTTTTAGTGTAGAGTGAATCTTGGTTATAGACGTAGAGATATTCTTCGATAGTACTCTTTTCATAGAGCTTGGTCTTTTGTTTGATATTGCCAAGGGGGTCTACAACAATTGAGATACCGGTGTTTGCAGCACGGTATATCTGTTTCCTATTCTCAACCGCTCTGATCACAGTCATCATTGCGTGTTGGTAAGGACCAACTGTTTTCTTAAACCAACCATCATTTGTTACATTCACTATGAAGTCTGTATCTTGTTGAACTATCTCAGTTAAGAGCTTGGGAAACGCTATCTCGAAGCAGATCACAGAGGAGAAGCGGTAAGCTTGTTCTTTGTGGTTAATGGGGAAGTATACGTTCTCTTTTCCGTACTCCCAGTTTGCCTGACCCAAATCGATTTCACCTAAGAACGGAATGAACTCCATAAAGGGGATTCGTTCTCCAAACGGTACAAGGATTCTTTTATAATAGGGGGATAGTGGTGTTGCATTTGAATCAAAAAGGGTGGTAGCATTGTAATAACGATAGGCGAAACTTTCCCCAACTTTCTCTATTTCGTAGTGGGGTAGACCTAAAAAGATAGGTGTCCGAGTCTCTTCAACTAACCTTTGCATAAAGGCTTTTGTTTTCGAGTTTTTCAAAACATAGTCCGGAATTGCCGCCTCTGGAAAGATTATCAAATCTGGATTTGATGCAGCAGCTTGGAGGGAGTATTTACGATAGAGCTTCATCGTCTCGTCAAAAAAGCTCTCACTCCATTTAAGGTCCTGTGGTATGCTAACTTGCACGATAGCCGCTTTCAAAGGCGTTTTTTCAAGCTCTATGGTCTTCTTCCTTATATGCCCTCCGATGCTCCACACAAGGATAATAAGTAGAGCAGAAATCAGTGAAATAAGCGACTTCTTCAAAGGGAAGTAACGGAGTGAATAAAACAAAAGAATGTTGATTACTATTATCAGGGTAGAGAGGATGAAAACACCACCTACCTCTGCAAGCTGGATAAGTGAAGTGTACTCAGCAATAGCATAACCTATATTAAACCACGGAAAGCGAAGCTGTCCAAAATTCTGCAAGTATTCAAACGAGAGCCAGACCAAGACAAATGAGAGGTATTTTAGCCGTGGTAGATGGGAGTAGAGTTTAGCTAAAACCCTAAAGAGGATTATAAAATAGAAGCCAAACAGTATAAAGAGCCCGAAAAAGCCGGGTAAGGTCACTACACTAATCCAATAAAGCGTAACAAGCGTGTAGGTAGTGCTATAAATCAGAGCCGCTTTAACAGTCTTGCTCCAACTCAGCTCAACACTCTTATCGTATAAATAGAGGAGGGGGATTAAAGCAAAGAAGGTAAGGAAATTTAGTTTAATAGGGTATCTGCTAAGCCCCATAAGTACTGCAGAGAGAGCAGGCAGGTAGAAATACCTGTCATAAAAGAAGTTCAATGTTTTTTTAACAGGACTATTTCTTTTCATAAATAATCTCGGACAGAGTCGCCTCTCGTTCACTAATTGACATTATCAGGTTATCCTTTATAAAAAAGGAGCGCTTCGGTGTTGCAGATGTTTGCAAGTTTTTGGAGGTCTCATTATGTTTGATAATCCCGTTCGAAAGCTGGTACTTTTGCAGATAATTGTCAACTTGCCAATACCCTTCAAGTTTCTCCTCAAGCTTACCGAAAGAATTGTGAATGTAAGTAGTATCGGTCTTCTTATCGTAAATGGTGACGTTATACCTGGTCACACTTATACTTGAAGGCTCGACAAACTGAAACTTACCGAACCGATAGATAATCTCCTTAAAGCTATCATCATAGATGACCACCTCATTTGTAGTAGCATCATAAATGTATAACGCTCCATCTCTCGATATATCGAAAAGGGTGGGGTTGTTCAGTTCGTTTAGAGCGAATGTTTCAAGGTGCATTCCGCTACTATCAAACTTTTTAATCTTTTTCTGAAAGCTATCAAGGGCGAGCAGTCTACCGTTAAATGTAGTCGTGATGTCTGAGAGCTTTGTGAAGTTACTCTCTCCAAACCCGAGCCCACCGATAGTGTTTATCCTCTTACTATCTTGATAGAGGTGTATCTGATTACTCCCCGCCTCCCAAACATAGAGTCGGTTATCGAGCTTTGAGCAGGCGATCTTTTCAGGTCGAAACGGCAGGTGAATGGATTGAACCTCTTTAGTATCAACAGGGTGCCGTTTAACTCTCAACTCTGTGTTAACACTACACGCAAAGAGCGAAAATATAGCGATAAACAAAGCTATACAGTTTTTTATGCGTGGTAGTTTAACGTCATCCATTTCAGAACTCCCTTATTCTATTTCGGTGGTATTTGGATATCTTTAATCCTTCCTTGGATGCTTACTTTTTCTTGCCAGGTATTGGTTTCAAGGGTGTACGCAATATGTATTTCAGCGTTTTTCTTCAACAATGGAAGGTAATCTCCAAAATTGAATCCGATAAGATCGAGTTCACACCCATCCTTTTTCACTTTAAGCTTAAGATGATTACGTCCTACGTTAAAGGGATGAGCGTCAATCATAACATTTTTAGTGGCAAAAACAGGCCTACTGTTTCCAGTGCCGAAAGGTGCAAATTTATCAAGCCAATCGACCAAATTATGGTTAATATCGTAAAGTTCAATTTCTTTGTCTATGTTTAGTGGTGGTTTCAAGAGCTCTTTTGTGAGCTTACTTTGTGCAACAGCTGCAAGTAGGTTTTCAAATTTATCAAGATACTCGGTCAGAATCGAGAAGCCTACTGCATAACGGTGTCCACCAAAGGTTTCTAACAGGTCTTCCACACTACTCAAAGCTTCAAAAAGATCAAAGTCAACGATACTCCTACCAGAGCCGCTACCCACCCCCTCTTTAAAGGAAATCATTAAGGTTGGACGGTAGTATTTCTCCACCAATTTGGATGCGACTATGCCGATGACACCGGGATGCCAGCTATCAGATGATACTACTAAACAGGGGGTCTCTTCCATATTCTTATACTTCTTTTCAATGATTTCACAAGCCTCTTGGAATGTTCTTTGATCTATTTGTTGGCGTATAGAGTTCTCTCTTTGAATTATTTGAGCCAATTCAATACTCTTTTCGGGACTGGTAGAGATCATCAGCTCCACCGCTCGCATTGCGCTACCCATACGCCCAGCTGCATTGATTCTTGGCGCTATGCCAAAAATAATGTTAGAGGCAGTCAGCTGTTTTTCAGCCAACCCCGCAACTGATATTAAAGCGTTCATCCCGATATTTTTCTTCTGGATCAATCTTTCCAAACCTATGCTGGCAAAGATTCTGTTCTCACCAAAAAGGGGTACAATATCGGCAATAGTGCCAACTGCGACCAAATCTAAAAATCGGTGTGTATTCTCTTCATTATCGACGCCGAGTCGCTTGTACAGACCCATCAACAGTTTATAGGCTACCCCTACTCCTGCCAACTCTTTGAAAGGGTAAGGGCATTCGTTCATTTTGGCGTTGATAATTGTAAGCGCATTAGGGAGTACCTCTTTTGGGTTATGGTGATCGGTTACGATTATATCCATCCCATAACTGTTAATCAGATCCACCTCTTGCACGGCGTTGATACCACAGTCGACGCTAATTATGAGTTTAGCCCCTTCATCTCTAATTTGTTCGATGCCAGACATTGAAAGACCGTATCCATCAATCATCCGGTGTGGAATATAAAAGTTAACGTTCCCACCAACCCTTCTGAGCCCTAAGTATAATAGCGCGGTCGAGGTTGTACCGTCAACGTCATAGTCACCGTAAATTGTTATCAACTCGCCTCTTTCGATAGCTTCTATGATTCTATTTACCGCCTTCTCCATTCCTAAAAGCAGGAAAGGGTCGTGCGCTCTATCTAACGTAGGGTTGAGGAAGTTATCTATCTCTTCTAAATTATCCATCCCACGCTGAATCAATAAAGTCGCAATCGCTTGTGGACATTTAAAATTCTCTATTATCTGTTGTTGAATCGCTATCTGTTCTTCTTCTAAGGCAGGCGCGATATTCCATCTCTTTTCCATCATAATCCTTTATCTATATATTTATTTATTGTGTCATTTGAGGGGAAACAAAGCTCGAAGCTCATAACAAACTTCGATAAACAAGGCAATTCCACCTCAACGATATGTTTTTATAAACTCCCTTGTTGTAAAGAACTAATTTCCTACCACTGTTTTGAAATCAGAACTGAAATGGTAGAAGCACAGCTTAGCGTTCATACTCTACAGTAGTTTTACAAAGAGTGTTAAAGATATAAAAAAGCCTGTCGGGTACGCGTTGTATCCGACAGGCTTAAGACTTATTAAAGTCGCTTTAGTTATACTTTCTTATGGCAGAACCACCAGTCAAGGCACACGTGTTCACCCTGCTCAGCTTTCTCCAATCTCTCTTTAGCTCCATATACGTCAGTTGCAGGTGGTACAATAACTCTATCTTTAAGAGTATCGTTGTTAGGCCAATCGGCTGGCATTGCAACACGGTTTTTATCTGCAAACTGCATAGCTCTAACAGATCTAAGAATTTCTTCCATATTTCTACCTAACTCTTGTGGGTAGTAGAAGATAATCCTAATGGCACCTTTATCGTCTACGATGAATACGGCGCGAACTGTGTTAGTCCCTTTGCCTGGGTGGATTAATCCCATAGTCTCGGCTACTGCTCCAGTATCGGCTATGATTGGGAATTCAATCTCAACACCCATATTGTCTTTGATCCATTCTTCCCACTTAATATGTGAGAATACTTGGTCAACACTAAGTCCGATCAGTTCAGTATTGAGCTCTTTGAACTTCGGATAAAGCTTTTGAAAAGCTACGAACTCGGTTGTACATACTGGGGTAAAGTCACCTGGATGACTGAATAAAACAAACCATTTGCCAGCATAAGCATCAGGCAAAGTCATCGGTCCACGGGTAGTTTGAACTACCATCTGCGGGAACTTATCACCTAATAAAGGCATTCCTTTTTTCTCTTCTCTGTTTTCCATTTGTTACTCCTTGCGTTCGATCGGTCGTCGAACAGATTTAATTGATACTAATTACAATACAATATAACACACGTCAAAAAAAAAGCAACAGAAAAAATACGATTAAGTTTTGTAGAGAATATTTTGCTCCGCCTGTCAGAGCTTTTTCGTTTGAATATCACGGAAATATTATGAGCCAGAATTGCAGTGTCCATTATCCCTTTTTAACTTCACAACCTCAAAACTCCGCAACCCTGAATTGCCTTCTTGCTTCTCTCTCCTTTTTCTTTGTTTGTTTTGTTACCTATACGCGTCAGGTGTTAACCGTTTACCCGTTGAATCACCACTCATCTCATCCTTGATTTTTCTTTTCTTTTTAATTGGATAATCTGCCAGCATTCGCTATGCGTAAACCTATGCCTGCTGAACTATCCCACCAACCTAACCCTTAATGTCCTTTTTCTTTTCTTTTTAATCTGCGTAATCGGCGAGATCCGCGTGAGACTTTTTTCACTTCAAAACTCTGCTCTGGCTGCTTGCTACACCTCCTGTACACCGCTATTGTTTTCAAGTATGCTATGTGATATAAAACAGAGTTATTATTTACCTTTATAACTTATCCTATTCTATTAGTTAATACCGAACGAGTGAAAATAGTTTAATAAAATGAAAGTAAAGCTTGACAGCAAAAGTTAAGCAAGTATTATTGGCTCAACGTTAGGGAGGTAATAATAGTGTTTAGAGTTAAAAAAGGTAGTTTGATTTTTAGCTTGATAGAGCCTGAAATAGATAGGCTACCTACCTACCTACCTACCTACCTACCTACCTACCTATCTATCTATCGTTACAGTTATATCTATATCTAAAAAAAATAACACATATATCCAATCCATGTTTAGTCCAACGAAAAAGGACTGTTAAATATTATGGAGCCCAAAACCGTTTCATTGCTTCCCGACCTCCAACTTATAAGTTGGAGGTCACCCCATAAAATTAAGAAAAAATAATAAAAATTTGGAGGATGCGATGAAAAAGATTGATATTTTATTTGGTTTAGTTTTACTTGTTATGTTTTTGACTACTGGCTTACTTAATGCTCAGTTTGCAGGTGGTAGCGGAGTAGAAGAAGATCCATATTTGATTGGAACTGCAGCTCATCTAAACAATGTGCGAAATTACATGGAGGCTTATTTTCTGCAAATAGATGACATTGATCTTACCGGCTATGATTGGGAACCTATAGGTGTTCTGCCGACACCTGAAGGTGATCAGCCATTTTACGGTACATACAACGGTAATAATTATTTGATTGAAAATTTATCTATAAGTAGTCCAAATCATGATTACATCGGTTTGTTTGGCTATTCTATAGACGCAGAGTTAAAAAACATAAGGCTTAGCCAAGTTGACATTGATGCCGATTCTGCAATTTGTGTTGGTGCTATCACAGGTATTGCAATCAATAGTTTTGTATCCAACTGCTCAGTTGTATCAGGCTCGATCAAGGGTGATAATTTAGTAGGTGGATTAGTTGGCGGTATGGGTACATTATTTCCTTATTATGCCAACAATAAATTATCTGATGACGTATCAAAAAAAGCGAATAACAAGTTCAATGTTTATAGCTACTTTGATGAAATGATTGACCAACTTTTGGCAAACTTTGTTGGCTTCAATAGTAAGAGTTATTATGATTTTCCCGTATCAAACATAACGAACTCTTCTGCCGATGGTCTTACAATAGAAGGCAATATATCTGTCGGGGGTATATTAGGTTATCAGTTACATTCCGACGTTAAGATTTGTTATGCTCAAAATGAAATAATTGGTGATGACGAGGTCGGTGGTCTGATAGGGTTTATGGAAGGTAGCCTGACATATCAAACATATTCAAGAAGTTCAGTTGAAGCTGGAAATCAGTTAGGCGGATTAATTGGCAAGATGGAAGGCAGTTTATTAGAAAACAGTTATTCAACGGGCTTAGTAACAGAAACTCA
>JAJBBL010000184.1 GCA_020532365.1 Candidatus Cloacimonadota bacterium
AAAGATTTCATTTTCCATCTTCATTGCTTCCATAATCAACAGAATGTCGTTTTTGCTCACCTTATCACCGACACTTACTTCGCTGCGCAGAATGAGACCCGGCATCGGAGCCCTGACTTCAACTTTTTCGGTTGTCGTTACGGCAGCAGCCACAACAGAGTTTGTTTCAACAACAGCCTCCTGAGCTTTTTGAGTGATTCCGTCTTTAACTGTGATGTTGTAAGCGACGCCGTTGACAATGGCCTGAGAACCTTTCAGTTCAACGGCATAGGTGTTCTCATTAACCTGAACGGTGTATCCGCTATCGCCGCTCTTTCTCTTTTTGGAACTCTTTTGAGCCTCTTTTTCCTCACTGAGTAATCTGACACCGTTAACCTTGGCATTTCCTGTCAGATACAGAATCCCCTTCTCTTTACAGGAAGCGGCAATGAAGATATTCTCCTCGGTTTCGGGAAGATTTTCACCTTTGAGCATCTCAACGGCGGCTTTGACCCCTTTTTTCGGGTCTTTGTCGTTGATATCGACAGCTTTCTCTTTTGTCGGTTCCAATTCCAACTGTTTGCTTGAAATTTTAACGACTTCAGCATCGGGTTCAACGGGAGTTTTACCAAAGTAACCGAGAACCATTTTTCCGTATCCTTCGGCTATTTTCTCCCAAGGTCCGAACATTACGTTGTTGAAAGCCTGCTGGAAGTAGAATTGTGATACCGGGGTAACGCTGGTTGCATAACCGCCCTTGGCAACGACTTCCACCATTGCTTTTGTTATGTCGGTATAGTGGTGCATCAGACCGTTGTCTCTCAGCATCTGGGTATTTGCCGTTAAGGCACCGCCGGGGAGGGGTGAAAACGGAATTAAAGGGTTAACCATTGTGGCTTCGGGAGGTAAAAAGTAGTCGCTCATCGCCTCTTGGAAAATCTGCTCTGCTTCCATGACTTTATCGATGTCGATATCCAAAGTATATTTTGTTCCCCTCAAAGCATGCCACATTGTAATGATATCGGGTTGACACGTTCCGCCGCTGACAGGTACCAACGAAAGGTCGACTTGGTCGGCTCCGGCATCAAGGGCACTTACATACTGTTGAATACAGACACCGGCAGTATCGTGGGAGTGAAACACTAAGTTCATCTCATCCCCCAGAAGTTTTCTTGCCCTTTTAATCGTATCGTAAACGACTTTGGGGGTAGAAGTACCTGAAGCGTCTTTAAAACAGACAGAATCGTATGGAATACCTGCTTCCAAAATATCTTTTAATGTTTTTTCATAAAATGCAGGATCGTGAGCTCCGTTTGCCCCGGGAGGCAGTGCCATCATTGTTACGCAAACTTCGTGACGAAGGCCTTGGTCATGGATGGCTTGGCCGCTGTCAATCAGATTATTGACGTCATTTAAAGCATCGAAATTGCGAATGGTTGAAATGCCGTGTTTTTTAAAAAGTTTTGCATGAAGTTTAATAATGTCGCGCGGTTGTGAATCGAGTCCGACAACATTAATTCCTCTGGACAGAGTCTGCAAATCGGCATCGTTTCCTGCTGCTTTTCTGAACTGATCCATCATGTCAAAAGCATCTTCGTTGGTATAAAAATAGAGAGACTGGAACCTTGCTCCGCCGCCAGCTTCAAAATGGGTAATCCCCGCATTCTTGGCAGCCTCTACAACTGGGATGAAATCTTTGGTAAAAACTCTGGCACCGTAGACAGACTGGAAGCCGTCTCTAAATGCCGTACACATAAACTTAACTTTTTTCATTGGGTACTCCTTAGATGGTTTTCTAGCGCTCCGATTGCGCTACTGCGGCGGTAATCGCTGCTGCGATTTCTGGTTGGTCAGTTACCGTCACCGCAGGGCTCAAAATTGCCTGTGGTTTCTTGGCAACAACGGCAACCTCTTGCGGAGTGTATTTGATGACCAAAAATGAGAGGAGTTTTGTAGAAAATACCAGCAGTATGAGAAAGACAAAAACAAAACCCATTCCCAAAAGTATCAGAATTAATCCATTATTAATTTGCTCTATGAGTAACTCTTTTGGCATTTGTAGTAGCATGTGCTGTGCTCCTTATTCTGTCAGCTGCCCCTTTTAAAAAGGGGATTAGATATTTTTTTATCACTATACCTAACAATATTAACTCTTTCAAGGTGTTATGTTTATATATCAGCAGTTATTGTCAGACCTTACATTTTTTTTGCAAATATTCTTATTATTTTGTAGAAGAAACAGCTGTTTTGGTAAAAAAGCTAGGTTTAGAACCTAAACAAAATATTTCTAAAAACCTCCATTTTACTTTTGCCCAAAAAAATGGGGTCAACCTTTTCTTTTTAACTGTGGTTGGATTTTAGTTCTGTTTTCATTAGATTGGGGATTATGAGAACTGAAAAAAAGAGGAACAAAAAAACAGCAAAACAATCTCTGCTGATTGTCCTTGGCTCGGTCTTTGTTGTTATGGGTGCTATAGGAGTTGTTTTACCGCTGTTACCCACCACCCCTTTTGTACTTCTTGCATCAGCCTGTTATTCACTCTCCAGTCCCAAATTGGCCCGAAAACTTGAACAGAGCAGGGTGCTGGGAAGTTATCTCAGGCACTGGAGAACAGGTGAGGGAGTCCCGCTTAGAACAAAAATTTTAGCCATCGGTTGGCTGTGGCTCGGTTTGATAATCAGTATGGTAATAGCCCATTCGCAGATTGTGTACATAGTTCTGCCGATTATCGGGACAACTGTCACTTTTCATATTGCCATGATACGCAACAAACATAAAATTACCCAAAAGGAGAGTGAAAACGGTGTCTCTCCATTTATTTGTGGAATTGAAGAAAAGAGTGCTACACTTACAGATGAAACAGCCGAATAAATATTATTTGGCAAAAGGATGATTATGAGAGATGAATATATCCATCTTTATTGGAAAACGGTAAGAAAAAAGAGAGTTTTTTCAACCCCCCTTTTTGACATAACTCAGGTATTGCGAGAGTCGACTGACGGACGCAGCGGTAATTTTATTGAAATTGATGCACCAAAGTGGGCAACGGTAATTCCCTGGTTTATTAACGAAGAGGGCATAGCCTCTTTTGTTATGGTTAGACAGTACCGGCATGGAAGTAACTCAGTGACAGTCGAGTTTCCGGCGGGAATTGTCGAGGGGAATGAGACACCTCAGCAAGCTGCACTGCGGGAGCTGGAGGAAGAGACCGGTTTTATTCCAACCGGAAAAGTTGTAGAGCTGGGCTCTGTCAGTCCCAATCCTGCTTTTATGAACAACAGAGTCTGGTTTTATCTGGTCGAAGGGGTTGTTAAAGAGGGGGAAAAGGACTTTGATCCCCACGAACAACTCGATACTTTGATTCTTCCGGTGGAAGAAGTCCTGGAGTTAATGGGGACAAGCGAGTTCGATAACGGCATAATGGTAATAGCTCAAGCTTTCTTTTTGCGCTATGCTCAAAACAACCAACACCTTTTAGGTTAGCGGAGAAAATTATGAAAAAGAGTCTTTTATTTCTTACTTTAATTATTGTTTTAACAGGTTGCCAAAGCGTTGCTCTGAATCAGGCTAAAAGGAGTGTTGAGGTAAATGCAAGTGCAACTGTCTATGCAAAGGCAGATGTTGCCAACTTTGCGGTCTCTATTTCCGAATTGGCTCAAACAACGGTTGAAGCTCAACAAAGTGTGAATTCTAAAGTGGCTACACTGCTTGAAGTTCTGATTTCCAACAATGTTTTAGAGAAAAATATTAAAACGACAAATTTGAATATCTATCCTGAGTACCGTTACAAAGATGGGGAACAGATCCTAGTCGGCCAAAGAGTAACCCAATCTCTTTATGTGGTTCTCACAAATGTTGATAAAGAGGGCAAAGCTCTTTCGACAATAATTGATGAGCTTTCACAAATCAGCAATATTTCGGTTAACTCAATCACATTTGGCAAAGAGAATACTGACAGCGAATATTCCTTAAGCAGAGTTCTTGCCATAAATAAGGCATACCAAAAAGCAAGTGAATATGCAAATGCAGCCAACCTGAAAGTCGGCAAACCCCTTAAAATAAGTGAAAACGCAAACAGTAATTATCTTGGGGCTCCAGTTTTAAGAGTTGAAGCGGTAAAAGCTTTAAGCATGGATAGCTTATCGGCATCGGTACCCACCGGCGAATTGGAGATAACAACAACAATCAGCGTTGTTTATGAGCTGAAATAGACTATTGGTTCAAAGCTTTAAAATGGTATAACCGGGAACCAAAATCTCCTAAAATTCTGGTTTCCCGGTTGTAGTTTCCGCTGTATTGGTCATTCAGTCTTATGCCGTGGTAGGCTAAAATATCCCCGCTGACAATGTAATACTCTATCTCACTTTCCAACTTAATCTCGGTTTCATCTTTCGCATTGAGTCCTTTTTCCCACTCTGTCGGGAGAAATTCTTTTCTTGGGGTAACGGCGTAAATCAGTTCACTGTCGGCAAACGGAACTTTTAATATCTCTTCATAGGAATTTGACTTTGCCAAAGTTTGATGATAAAGGATTACAAACTCAGAGCGCTCTTGGTTTGTCAGTGCCCAAATTATTCTGTTTTCGCCACTCTCTAAACTAAAGAACTCGCCAAACTGAAACAGGTCTCTATACAGTTTGTAGTACTCAATCTGCTTTTTTATAGCTTCTTTTTCCCTCTTACTCAGAGAGTTGAAATTCATTTGATAACCAAGAAGGCCAAAAGCACCGCTGTTAAAAGAGGATTCAAAATTGTTTAAACGGAGAGTCTGAGGATTAAATGAGGAGCCTATAATATTGAGAGTTGTATTTTGAGGATAAGAACAGAGAATTCCTTCCTGAATTTTAAGACGGTCAAACAAATCAGTTTTGCGACTGACGCTCATCTGAGAAGAGAAACAGAGAAATCCTAAATCAAATCTGTTTTCTTTTGAGGATGTCATTTCTAAAATGAGTTTAGGGAAAGTTTTTGTGATTCGCTCCAATACATTAAAAAGAGCCAAAAAATAGCGATGGGCAAACCCGTCGGTAAAACTGAGGTCATTGGTTAAGCTTTGATTCATATCCCATTTTAAATAATCGATGTTACCGACTGAAATGAAAGACGAAACAGTATTAAAAATATAATCACTGACATCGGGATTTGTTAAATCCAACAGATAAATTGACTGGTCAAGTTCGCTGTTGATAATCCAATCTCTATTATTTTTATAGATTTCACTCTCTTTGCTGACAGCTTCCATCTCTACCCAAAGGCCAAACAGCAGGCCATAAGAGTGAATTTTTTTGGAAAAAGAGGCTAAACCATCGGTAATCTTTTTAGTGTTAATCTGCCAATTACCCAAGCCGCTTTGATTATCATTTCGGTTGTCAAACCACCCATCTTCAAGGATAAAAAGTTCTGCGCCCATCTCCTTGGCGGTTTTAGCCGATGAGAGGAGCTCTCTTTCACTGTAGTCGTACTCTGATGACAATGCTATAACAGGGCGTCTGACATATTGCCATTGCCCTCTTGTAATATGATTTTTAACGAAAGCGTGAAAATTAGAAATTACTCCGTTCAAGCCTCTGTGAGAATAAGCCATTACTGCCTCGGGAGTTTCAAATTTCTCTTCGGCTTTCAGACTCCACTTAAACGATGAACTGTTTAGTCCCGCTAGAATTCTGACTTTATTGTTAGGTGTTTTCTCAACTATTTTACAGTGGTTGCTGCTGTAAATAAGATTAAAGGCGTAACAGTTCCCCCAGTTGTTTGACGCTTCCTTATCTTTGAGAAACAGAGGAATACCATAGATAGCGGAACTGCCACAATGCAGTTCAGCCTGTTTGACTTTTTCACTGTTTGTAACTAAATCAAAAGAACCGGAAGGAAAATCGAGTTGCATAGAGGAGAGTTTATTTATCTCAATAGTTTTATTTGAGGTATTGGTTAATACTGCTTTTCGACTGATAACATCGCTTGAATAAAACACAGTATAAAAAAGTTCCACTTTTATATTTAAATGAGAGTCCTCCAAAGTAACAACTAAAGTAGAACACTCCTTATTATCGCCATAAGATTGGGGAAGTCCCGAAAAAGAGCGGGGTTTTCCCCCTATTATCCTATACTCTTTATAGGAGAGATTTCCGTTATTTAATCCTTCGATGTTGTTAACTAAAAGAGCAGTCTCTTTAAAATCAGAGGTTCCCTGCGGGGAGTACTCAAGACACATACCGTTTGAATTATCGGGTGAAGAAGATTTGTAATAGAGAGCAACAACCTTATCGGTCTCTTTTAATCTTCTCCCGTAATAGAGATGCTCAAGTTGTTTGTTTTCAGTAACACGAAAAAGATAGGTGCTTAAATTTGTGTTGAGACTAAAGAGAAAATTCTTCTCATAGATCATAACAGCCCCCTTGTCTCTGATGATAACACCATTGTGGTAAGGCTAAAAGAACTTTAAAACTTTGTCTGTCACTTTACAAAGATGGGGAAGAGAGCTCTCTTCCCCAAAAAGGTGCCGACCGGATTCGAACCGGTGAATAGAGGTTTTGCAGACCTGTCCCTTACCACTTGGGTACGGCACCGTTGCATTGGCCAAGATAGCAGAAAAAAAGATGAAAGGCAAGGCGTGGGAGTGTTGTAAAAAAAGTTCTTAAAGGGTAAACATTGAGCTAACCAAAGGAGAGGAGCATGGAAAGCAGAATCGATTTTAAAACCTTGGAAAACTTCATGGTTGATGTATTAAAGTGTTACAATGTAAGTGATGAGGATGCTTCTGCGGTAGCGGAAGTCCTGATTGAATCAGACAAGAGAGGAATCGATTCTCACGGCATAGGCCGGTTTAAGCCGATTTATCTCGATCGGATTGATTCTAAGATAATGAATCCACAAACAAAAATAGACCTGATTAAAGACGATAAAACAGCGGCTGTCTTAGACGGAAACAACGGATTAGGAATCGTCGTTGCCAAAAAGGCGATGGGTATTGCCATTGAGAAAGCCAAAGAGTACGGGATGGGGATGGTCGCAGTCAGAAACAGCACTCACTATGGAATTGCCGGCTACTATGTGACAATGGCAACCAAAGAGGGGATGATTGGAATTACGGGAACAAATGCCCGCCCTTCGATTGCCCCTACTTTTGGAGTTGAGAATATGTTGGGGACAAACCCCATCACCTTCGGATTGCCAACCGACGAAGAGTTCCCTTTTGTGTTGGATTGTTCAACCAGTGTGACTCAGAGGGGAAAGATAGAAGTTTACGGAAGGGCTGAAAAAGAACTTCCAGACGGATGGGTTATCGGAAGAGACGGTAACAGCCGTACCGATACAAAGCAGATTTTAGAGGATTTAAATACCGGAGAGGCAGCGTTAACCCCTTTGGGAGGAATTGGAGAACTGGGTGGCGGTTACAAAGGCTACGGTTATGCCACAGTAGTTGAAATTTTAAGTGCAGCATTGGCCAACGGCTCTTTTTTGAAGCAACTTAACGGTTTTGACCCGGACGGAAAAGCAATTGCCTATCCTTTAGGACACTTTTTCATTGCAATAGACCCTGAGCGTTTCATGGGCAGAGAGATTTTTAAAAGTGTTGGTGGTACAATCTGCCGTCAATTGAGGGCTTCCGAAAAAGCCCCGGGGAGAAATAGAATTTACACAGCTGGTGAGAAGGAGTGGATCGCTTATAATCAAAGAAAGGAGAACGGAATTCCGATTCCCGCCTCTTTGCAAAAAGTGCTAATAGAGTTAAGGGATAAACACAACTTAAATTATGTTTTTGAGTTTGAGAAAAAACAGTAGGAGTCAATTCAATGGAGAATCTAAAAGAGAGAGCCTTAGAGTATCATGTAAAGGGAAAGATAGAAGTAATTCCCACAAAAGGGTGTCAAACAGCAGATGAGCTCTCTTTAGCCTATACTCCCGGAGTGGCTTTCCCAGTCTTGGAAATTGCCGATAATAAAGAGTTGGCTTATGAATATACCTCAAAAGGGAACTTAGTCGGCGTTATTTCAAACGGAACTGCCATCTTGGGACTCGGTAACAGAGGCCCTTTAGCCTCAAAGCCTGTTATGGAGGGAAAGGGGGTTCTCTTTAAAAGGTTTGCCGATATCGATGTTTTTGACATTGAAGTAGATACAACGGATGTCGATAAGTTTGTCGAAACGGTCAAAGCGATAAGCCCTACTTTCGGGGGGATAAATTTGGAAGATATCAAGAGCCCCGAATGTTTTGAGATAGAGAGAAGATTGATTGAAGAGTGTAATATTCCCGTTTTTCATGATGACCAGCATGGTACAGCAATCATAACAACAGCGGCTCTGTTAAACGGCTGCGAATTGACAAACAGGCAACCTAAAGATTTAAAAGTTGTTATTCAGGGTTCCGGAGCGGCGGGCTTAAGCAGTGCAAGGATGTTTTTAGCAGTCGGAGTCAAAAAGGAAAACTTAATTTTAATAGACAGTAAAGGGGTTATCCATTCCGAAAGAGAAGACCTAAATCTGTACAAAAGAGAGTTTGCAATCGTCACTGAAAAAAGAAATGCCGAAGAAGCTCTTAAGGGAGCCGATTTGTTTATGGGTCTGTCGGTAGCCAATAGTATAACTACCGAGATGCTTTTATCGATGGCGCCAAATCCAATGGTATTTGCCCTGAGCAACCCCGACCCCGAAATCAGCTACGAGACAGCTGTTGCAACCCGCAGCGACATAATAATGGCGACGGGGAGAAGCGATTATCCCAATCAGATAAACAACGTGTTGGGCTTTCCTTTTATCTTTAGAGGAGCCTTGGATGTCAGAGCAACAAAGATAAGCGAAAAGATGAAGCTCTCTGCAGCCAAAGCTTTGGCACAATTGGCCAAAGAGCCGGTCATTGAGATTGTCGAGCGCTCTTACAAAGGGCAAAAGTTTAGTTTTGGAGCCGATTATATTGTCCCCAAACCGTTTGATCCCAGAGTCATCGAGTATGTTGCCACCGCAGTGGCTCAGGCTGCCTGTGATGAGAATCTGGCAGCCAAACCTATTTCAGATTGGGATGGCTACAGAAAATCTTTGGCAAAGAGAATTGAGAAATACTACTAAAAGTTACTCCTCAAGACCCCAAAGCTCTTTTAGTTGATTCTTGGCCTGGTCGATAACCTGCTGGTACTGTTGATTTAACTTTGAGTAACTGTTTTGTAAAAGTTGGATAAACTCCGGATCCTGGTCAAGTGAGTAGTTTGCACTGCTTCCGTACTGTTGCATCAACTGCTCCCTTTTTTGTTCATATATCGGTTGGTACTGAGCCCGTGCCCGTTCTAAAAGGGAGTTTCTGGCTTCAACGTACTTACCCATAAATGTCCCTATTTGGCTTATAAGATTAGCCGATTGAGACTCTTGACCGTCAATTATTTTTGCGATGTGAATCAGTTTGTCGACTCTCAGTTTATAATCGTCGGTATGGGGAAGAGCCAAGTTTAAAACTACCGTTGAAGAGAGACCTTTTTTTAAAAGAATCTGGCGCTCTTTGTCGGCTTTTGAATAAGCTTTTTCAATGTGTGTTCCGTCACTCTCAATTTCGGAAAGATATGAGCCGGCTAAACGTCGAGCTTCGGTAACAGTTGATTCGGCTCTGATTTTATCGGGGTCGGCAGCTATATCAGCTGTTTTTTCCAGAGCTATCTCCCAAGCCGATTTCAATAATGCCATGCTTAAAACTCCTTAAAAAAGTAGATGTTCCACTGATAAGATAGCAACACTGAAGCGCTTGGACAAGTAAGGGAAAGAAAAAAGGCTTTGTTGTAGACCTCAAAGAGAAAAATCGGTACTCTGAATTCATGGAGAGTTCCAAAGCCCTTTTTTATGAAGAGAGTTATCTACAAAAGAGTTCCTCGACAGTTGTGGCACTTAAAAAAGTCGGAGAATTAGATGCAATAATTTTAGATTCAACGATTTTTTATCCCGAAGGTGGAGGCCAACCGGGTGACAGAGGCTTTATTGATAACCTTAAAGTTCTTGATACACAGCGCATCGACAACGAGATTTGTCACTTGGTTGAAAATAAAGGCAACCTGAGTGTCGGTTCGGTTGTCACCATTAAAATTGATTGGTCTCACAGATACGACTATATGCAACAACACAGTGCTCAACATCTTCTGTCAGGGATGTTTTATACCCTTTTTAAGATTGGAACAGTCTCGGTTCATTTAGGAAGTGATGATTTCAGCATTGAATTGGATAGTCTGGATATTGATGATAAAACAATTTTAAAAGTTGAAGAGGAGGCTAATAAAGCCGTTTGTTCATCGGAATTGGTAAGTGATTCAATTTATCCTGATTCGGAGATTCCTAAACTTAATCTCAGAAGACCGATAAAGGTAGAAGGCGATGTTCGGATTGTTAAAATGGGTGATTATGATCGGATAGCCTGTGGGGGAATCCACGTTAAAAATCTTAATGAAATAAGGTATATACAGTTTTTGAGAACTGAGAGGATCAGGGGACATTTGAGAACTTTTTGGGTTGCAGGGGATCGCAGTGTCTCCTTAATAAGAAAAAACAGAGAGATTGTTGATATCAGCGGCACTCTCCTTTCCAGAGGCGGCGAACAGGTTGTTGATGGGATAAAAGAACTGCAAAGACAGATAGTTGATTGTAACTACCACTACGCTGTTCAAAGCGTAAAAGTTGCCCAACTCCTTTTTGAAAAAGAGGCTGTTGAGATTGAAAATCACAGTGTTGCGGTTTTTGATGCTACGGGGTGGAGTGATCCCGAGTTTAAAGCTTTAGCTGAAGTTCTTTTAAATCTTAACAATGTGGCTCTGGCGGTAGTAAGAGAGCAAAATGGAGAGAAACTTCAGTGGATGGTAGCCTTAAAGCAGGATAAAGAGGATTCCTCCTTTTTTAAAAGGGTTAAAGAGGAAGCTTTACCCTTAATTGAGGGCAAAGGGGGAGGAAGAACCCCACTTTGGCAGGGAGTCGGGACTAAAATCGGTGGTAAAAAGGAGTTTTTGGAGCAACTTTTAACAATCTTCACACAGATATTGAGTAGCAGAACTTTTTAGTGTTCAAAATAATCCCATTGCCAACAAAACTGTGCTATATTATCTTCTCAATCTATCATATTTTTAGGAGAAAAATTGATGGAGATCCTTTACGGATTCAAGCCGGTACACGATAACTCGTATACTATTTTGCTCTTTACCCTGATTCTGGGCAGTGGGTTTTTAATGACAAGGGTGACAAAAGTAGCAAAATTACCCCATGTTACAGGGTATCTTTTGGCTGGGATCTTAATAGGACCGAGCGTTTTAAAACTGGTTGATATCCAAACCGTAATGCAGCTTGACGTTGTTACCGATATTGCTTTGGCAATAATTGCCTTTTCGGTAGGACGTTTTTTTAAGCTTTCTAAGCTTAAATCAAACGGTATGAAATCGGTTGTCCTGACTCTGTTTGAGAGCGGCAGTGCAATGTTTTTAATAATGGTCTCAATGCACTATCTTTTTGACTTGCCGTGGACTTTTTGTTTAATGTTGGGAGCCATCGGCTCGGCAACCAGCTCTGCCAGTACTATGATGACCATTAGACAATACAAAGCCAAGGGGGTCTTCGTAGACTCAATTTTACAGGTTACGGCTCTTGATGATGCCTTTGCGCTGGTTGCTTTTAGTGTCAGTGCAGCTGTTTTACAGGCAGCTGAAATCGGTCATCTAACTTTTTCGATTGTGATGATTCCGGTGATTAAGAACATTGGCGCTGTTGCTTTGGGATTTGGTTCTGCTTACATTCTCAAGTACCTGATAGCAAAAAGAAACAGCGATGACCACCGCTTAGTTGTTTTGATGATAATAATCTTCGGCCTTGCCGGAGTCTGTTCAGAACTCTCCGTATCGCCACTTTTGTCTTGTATGGTCTTAGGGGCAACATACAGGAATATTACAAACGACAAACAGCTTTTCAGACTCCTGAATTTCTTTGCCCCCCCGATTCTGTTAACTTTTTTCGTCGTTTCAGGGATGAAACTTGATTTGCATATGCTAATTGTAGCCGGGGGAATGGGGATAGCCTATTTCTTTATCAGGATTGTGGGAAAGTATCTCGGAGCTTTTGCGGGAGCTTCAGTTTGTAAGATGGATAAATCGATTAGAAACTACTTGGGCTTAGCCCTTTTTCCCCAAGCGGGGGTTTCCATCGGATTAGCTGCACTCGGACAAAGACTCTTACCCCCTGATATGGCTAATCTACTGACAACTATTATTCTCAGTTCGGCTGTTTTGTATGAGGTGGCAGGACCCGCCGCGGCAAAATTTGCGATTGTCCTTTCCGGTTCAATTCCAAAAGACGACCAAGAGGAATTTCAAGAGCAGGAACAGGAGGACTAGTTCAGATACGCCTCAATCTCATCGGCTAGAAGAAGACTTCTCTTTTTTGCGTCTCCCGTATGATTTTTCTCATCCATTAAACAGAGAACCTCTTCTTTGGAAAGATACTCAGTAATCAACGGTTCGTTCGCCAAATCTTCTGCAAGAGGGTTTGCCAATCCTGCTTGAACCGGAATCCAAGCTTTCAGACTGTATGAGCGGATAAGTTCGTGCATATCTTGACGGTTTGCCCCTTTTGAACCAAGGGCCATTAAAAGAGGCTCTGTTGCGGCAAACATCCCATATTTTTTTAAATTCTCTTTAATTTTTTCCGAGTTGAAGGTTCCTGATTCAATTAACTTCTGACTGCTTAAAATAATCTCTTCGGTAGCTAAAAACATCAAAGGGATAACTATTCGCCTGTTGGCCGAATCATCTAAAGTCCGTTCCAAAGCAGAGTTTGCCGCATTGTCCCATAAAACGGCGACTTGGGAGGCAATAAGTCTGGCAAGAGAACAGACTTTTTCACCCAGTATGGGGTTTCTTTTAAACGGCATGGCACTTGAACCGACTTGGCTTTTGCCAAAAGGCTCTGAATACTCTCCAATCGGCGGTGATTGCATCAGCCTCAAATCGAGTGCCAATTTGCTTAAAGAGGCAGCTACACCGGCTAAGGCGTTTGCAACTCTCCAATCCTGTTTGCGGGGATAGACCTGACTGGCTACTAAAAAGCTCTTCAAAGAGAGCTCATCCATCACCTCTTTTTCCAATTGAAAGGCACTCATTGAACTCTTTTCAAGGAGAGCATTGTAGCTAGCGGCGGTTCCGACTGCCCCCTTAATCCCTTTGCCTTTGAGCTCTTCTTCAAGTTTTTTTAAATCTTTCAAATCGTGCAAAAGGTCTTGGGCAACAAATGCCAAACGATAGCCGATTGTTGTAGGCTCTGCCGGTTGTATATGGGTAAAACCTATGCAGGGGGTATCGGCACTCTCTCTTATTTTAAGAACAAACGTTGCTAAAAGCTTTTCTAGGAGGGTTATAATTAGCTTTAAAGCCTCTTTCTGCCTAAGGACATCGGTATTGTCAAGGATATCCATACTGGTGGCACCCATGTGGATAACAGAACCTCCGAGAGGACACTGTTCACCATACGTTTTTATTTCGGCCATTAAATCGTGGTGGATAAGATTCTCAATTTCGGTTGCTCTTTGGATGTCGATA
>JAJBBL010000186.1 GCA_020532365.1 Candidatus Cloacimonadota bacterium
CAACGAAGAGTCCCATAAGAATTCAAAGTAGAATTTTGGTGAAATTCCACGAGCTAAAGTGATACCATCAATGTATAAGTACTCATACTTTGAGGCATTCATCCCAGTTATCCAAGAGCCACTCTCGTTTTTAAAGAACTGGTCAAACATAAATGAGACAGTAGTGTTTAAACTTAAAACTCCAGGAGTTGGCTTTTCACCAGGTATTTCAAACAACTTTAAGAAACCACTTGCTGAGGTACTAGAACGCATGTAGTTGGACAAGCCCCCTAAAAGACCTCCAGCATAAGTTAGAGATTGGCTAACCATATACCCTTTGGTGGTGTTGTGGATTAAATCACGCCCATCCCACGATAAAGAGAGGCCAATTCTATTGGAAAATTGCCACTGTTCCCCATATTTACCAGTTGACCAGTCAAACGGTGTAAAAACATCGTTGTTAAAGATTGCTCTATTTAAAGTAAATGTTGGTCCAATACCAACCGATAAGCGTCCAGGTTTAAACATGAATGTGTAGCCAGTGGAATAACCTAATGAGATCCTATAATAGTCGTATGGCATTAGATAAGCTTCATCAGGAGTTGCACTTTTAGCTTTTTCCCACGCCTCGTAGGAGGTAAATGGGTATGGATAAGCTTTGTTATCTCTAAGTTCAGTTGTTGGAGAGTGATCACCTAATTGTAGACCATTTTTATAAGTGGTGCGGTTAAACGATAAATCGATAGCATTTGACCACCTCTTATCTTTTACCCAATTATCCCTAAATGAGATTGAGGCACTTTGACTAGATGGGGAGAGTTCAGTCATCACCTCTAAATCTCTTCCTGTTCCTGCAACGTTGGTGTCGGCCCAAGATAAGAAGCCACTAACAGGAAAGCCCTCTACATTCCCCCCAAAGGTGGCTCCAAAGCCAATGTTCATCTGATTTCCTTCAACAACGTCGTAAGTGACTACTAAAGCATTCTCTTGAGTTCCGTAGCTTATAGAGGGCTCTACGTCGGTAAGTAGCCCTGTGTTGTAGAGGTTTTGAGCAGAGCTCACATATTTATCTTTACTAAAGATATCTCCAGCTTTTAAAGCTAATTCTCGCTCTAAGACGTAAGGTTTTGTTTTAGTTAATCCTCTAATTATAACTTGCTCAACAACTGCTTGAGCTCTTTCACCTATAATAACTTTATAGGTGACTAATTTATTCTCATCATCACGAACTTCATCAATGTCGATGCTGTTTTCAACGTAACCATCGTTCCAATAGATATCGGCAATTTTTCCAATCTCATCTTGTACTTTGGTAATGTTTAAAACTGAGCCCTCTTTCATCGAGAGGTTTTTAAGAATTTGCTCATCGCTGAAGATTGTATTTCCTTCAACAGCGATTCCACCATAGAACCATTGATCGTTCTCTTCTACGATGAAGGTGAGTTTAATCTTTTTAATATCGGGGTTCTCAGATTCTAGATCATCAATAACTACATCTTTAATTGTAGCATCGATATATCCCCTCTTTTGATAAGCAACTAACAAAGCTTGCATATCAGAATCTACTTTTGCTTTGTCGTAGTTTCCAGCATTAAATAGGGATTGAACTTTGCTAGAGAGCTCTTTTTTCAAAGTTGAACTGCTTAAAGTAACATTGCCCTCAAAAACGATCTCCCCAATTTTAGTTTGTTGCTTTTCATTAACTGTATAAACTAAATCTAAGAGGTTGCTCTTTTCATCGATGGTGTAATCTGAAGTCACTTCCACATCGGCATACCCTCTTTTTTTGTACAACTCTTCTAAATCATCTTTAGTTGATCTAACGCTAGATAGCGATAAGAACTCGCCCACTTTAACATTTAAATTGTCCTCTAAGACTTTGGTGCGCACTCCGCTATTACCAACAAACTCAATGCTCTTAATAACTGGAAGCTCTGTGAACCTAAACAATAAGTATAAATCGGTGTTATTAGGCCCACCTCTTTTTGCTTCAGCTTCAAAGAGGCTAAACTTTTTAAGGTTGTTTAACTCTCTTTCTATGTTTTGGTAGTTCTCTTGGGTAAAAGTTCTGCCAATGAATGGATAAGTTAAATCGTCCAATGAATCTTTGGAGACATTTTTTAATCCCTCAAAGATAAAACCTCTAATTGTCTTATTTAAATACCACTCATACTCGGTAAGTTTATAAGTTAGAGTAATATCGTCGGTGTTAGGATCTGTTTCATAAGAATAAACTACATCTACTCGATCGTAACCTCGAGCTTTGTAAGACTCTTTGATTGTGGCAATTTGCCTTTCAACACCCTTTAAATCAAACTTTTGACCAACTTGTAAATCAACAATTGAACTAAGTTGATCACTACTTAACACCTTGTTTCCACTAAAGGCAACTTTGCCTAAAAGCTTTTGTTCAACAAACTCGATGTAAACGACAACTTTATCTGTTGAACCTTGGTAGCGGGAAGGAATCATTTCGATTTCAATAAACTCCCCCCTAGCTAAAAGCTTATTTTTAGCTTCATTTATCTGATTATCGTTAAAAGGTTTACCTATTAAATCATCTACTACTTTGTCAATCTCTTTTGAGTCAACGCTTTGCAAATCAATATAGATAAATTCTTCTATTGGCTTACCAACCCACCATTGCTCCAAAGC
>JAJBBL010000104.1 GCA_020532365.1 Candidatus Cloacimonadota bacterium
GCTCCATAGCTGACTCACTAAAACTTTATAGGAAACAGAGCTCTCTTTGTCAACTACGAAATTATTTGTCCATTCAACTAAAGTATAGTAAGCTTCTAAAGAAAAACAACCATTTAAAACGGGAAGGTTAAATCGTCCTTTTTCACTTCACAACTACACAATCTCGCAACTCTGAATCTTCTCCTTACTCCTCTTCTATTTAGTTACTTGGTCGCTTTCTTAATTAGTTTAAAGTAAGTAATATCTTTGGCACGCTTTTTTTGTTCTCAAATCTTCGTTAGACGACAAAAGAAGTCGCTTCTCCTTATATCTCAAATACTTAACTAATTCACTAAATATTTTATTGCTAAAGACCTTAAAGCGAGGAGATTGAATACTATTGCTTTGTCTTTCCATATAGTACCTCTTACCGCTCCTTCATACTTTTGCTTGACTAATGGGGTGGATAATTAATTAGAGGTATATAATGAAGGAGAATATGTTGAATATATTAGCGATAGATACATCAGCCAATTGGGGTAGCGTTGCCTTAGGTAAAGGGAAGGATATTGTTTATCTGAGTTATTTAGATTTAAGGGTTACTCATTCCGAAAGACTTATGCTGCAAATAGATAGTTGTCTGAAAACGACAGGGGTAAAGCTTGAAGAGATAGACCTTATCACCATTTCTAATGGGCCGGGCTCTTTCACAGGGCTCAGAATAGGATTAGCGACAGCGAAAGGGCTCTGTTTGGCACAAAAGATACCTTTATTGCCCTTTAATTCACTCAAAATACTTGCAGCTAACCTTATGGGCTTAGGTCTCAACATCTTGCCAATGGTCGATGCTAAAATGAATGAAGTCTATGCAGCTCTTTACGATAGTAATTTAAATGAGCTAATCCCACCCACTAACTCCACAGTCGAAGAATTCCTTAATGGCATCGATCAGCCTGCTATCATAGTCGGCGATATGGCGAGAAAAGGAGAAGAGAGGATTCTTGCTTTAGGAAAAGATTTTAAGTTGGCGAATAACCATCAAAACTTCCCCTTAGCCTCCTCAATGATAGGATTGGCGAATAAAATTAGTGATTACCCTCAGTATAATACTAAACAGATTTCAGAGTTAGAGCCTTATTACCTAAGAAAGTCACAGGCAGAGGTTAATTTCGGCTGATATGAAGCGAGTTTTGAACATATTTCGGAAGAAAAGGACTATTGGCTATTGGGAGCTGTTTGTTATTTTCTTCAAAGCTGGCTCTGTTGCCTTTGGTGGCGGATATATCATCTTACCGATACTTGAGCGGGAGATGGTCAAGAAGCGCAAATTGTTTACCGAAAAAGAGTTAGTAAATATCTTTACGATATCCCAAGCTTTACCCGGAGCTATAGCAGTTAACGCTTCGTTTTATGTTGGGTATGAGCGTAAAGGTTTGCTTGGAGGGCTGATAGCCGTTGCAGGGATAGTGTTACCCGCTTTCATTTCAATAGTATTGGTATATCTGTTTTTTATGGGTATCCGAGACTCTATATACGTAAAAAACTTCTTAAGAGGTATCATTACAGCAGCAGCAGCCTTGATACTGATTACGGCAGTAAACATATCGAAATCAGTCCTTAAGAAAGCAAATATAATCAAAATTGTCTTCGCAATAATCACGTTCATCGGTGTAGCTGTGTTTGACATTAATGCTCTCTGGTTTTTATTTATCGGAATAGTATACGGTATCATACGTGGCTTTTTCTTACAAACTCCGCCCGATGAGCCAATAGGAAAGGTGAAATAATGTTTTGGAAGCTGTTAAGACTATACTTGATCTTCTTCAAAATAGGGTTGTTTAGTTATGGTGGCGGTTATGTGATGTTACCGCTGATACGTCACGACGTGGAAGCTTACGATCTGTTTCCAATCGAGGAGTTTAACGAAATAGTAGCAATATCACAGATGACGCCAGGCCCTATAGCGACTAATGCTGCCACATATACCGGATATCGTGGGGCTGGGTTCTTGGGCTCGGTAGTGGCAACAACAGGGGTAGTAAGCCCCTCAGTGCTACTTCTTTACATTGTGATAACGATACTACGTAAATATAAAAACTTGCATGTAGTGCAGACTATTTTGGACGGTGTCCGCCCTATAACAGTAGGAATGATCTCTTCAGTAGCCCTCTACTTTTTTGAGCAGACTATCTTCGTGGGGAGAGTGTTCAGTACCGACATATACCAGATGAAAGTCGGTTTCATAGACTTTAAAGAGCTTCTTCTGTTCAGTTTAGTTTTAGGCGCTTTAACTAAGACAAAGATTAGCCCGATCTTGGTAACACTATCAGCCGGTGTAATAGGAATGATTATTTTTTAGCTGATGCTGTGCTTTTGTTTAATACCGATTTAACTACACTACCTAACTGGTTGAAGGAATATGGTTTACCCAGAACTGCTTTAAATCCATAATTCTGGTAATCAGCCATTACCGGGTCTGATGAATAACCACTTGAAACTATACACACCGCATCCGGGTCGTATTCCAAGATTTTCTTTACTGTGTCTTTACCACCTACACCACCCGGTATTGTCAGATCGAGAATAACTAAGTCGAACTTTTGTCCAAGCTCTTTCATTTCTTGATACTTGTCAAAAGCC
>JAJBBL010000030.1 GCA_020532365.1 Candidatus Cloacimonadota bacterium
ATCACCTAAATCAATTTTACTTTGCGTTAAGTTTTCTCTGTACTCTTCAAGCTCGTTATTAGCTTTCACAACCAACTCTCTTGTTTTACCAATTAAACTTCTTAAACTGACAATCTTATTGCGGTTGGTCACCAACTGTTGGTCAATTGCGTGCTTTTGACTTATTATCCCTTCAGGGGCAATGAATTGATCTAAAAATGAGGGGAATATTTTAGTGTATTGGACAAAATACTCTTCTAAATTGCTTAACTGCTTATTTAAATCTTTAGAATCTAATTTCAAAGAGTTTATCGCATCCAATACTTTAGCTTCAGCTTCATGGCGCTTAGTTGTTGAATAACCACTCTCTTTTAATGATTTATCCAACTCGTTGGCCAATTTATCGGCAATCTTTTGTAAATCGGTGGCAAGTTGTTGTTGCAAGTTCTCTTGTTGTTCGATCTCTTTTTCACTTTCACTAATAGTTTTATCGTACTCACTAAGTTTATTAAGGGTTTGTTCAATGAGATTTTCCCACTTCTCAATTCCCCCCTTAACAATTTCTATAGTTCGATTTAGCTCAATGTAGGACTCTTTTTTCTCATCGAGCTCTTTAGTTTGTTGATCTAAACGGCCACTGAGTTGTACACGCCTACTCTCTGAGTCTGCTTTTTGCTCTAAAAGTTCGTGATAGCGTTCAAGGAGTAGCTCAACTTGCTCCTCTTTTCCAATAATTTGCTCTTTGAGCGCCTCTATTTTGTTTTGGTAATTTATTCGTTGTTCTACTTGTTCACTCAAAGTAGATTGTTGATTCTCTAGTTGTGAGTTTAAATCCTCAATCGCCTCTTTGTTGTTTTGAAGCTCCTCTTTTGCATTTTCTAGTTGTTGCTCTTTTTGTTGTGTTAAAAGGTTTAACGATTTAACTGTAGCTAGTTGAACATCAACTTCAATAACAGAGAGTTGCTCTTCCAACTTTTTATAACGCTCCAATCTGTTTACTTGGCTCTTACGCGACTCGTACTGCCTTTTAATTTCAGCTAAGAGCGTTTCAACTTGTTCAATATTCTCTTCAGTTCGCTCTAACTTACGACTAGCTTCTAAACTTTTAAGTTTGTAGCGGGTGATTCCTGCCGCCTCTTCAAAGATGTAGCGTCGATCTTCAGGTTTGTGGCTAAGAATTTGATCTATTTTACCTTGTTCTAAGATTGAGTAGGCACTCTTACCCACCCCTGTATCAAAAAAAAGCTCGCGAATGTCGCGAAGTCTAACTAATTCTCTATTGATGAAAAATTCACTCTCTCCAGAGCGAAAAAGACGCCTTTTAATTTCAACTTCAGAATGGGAAGTGGGCAGTACTCCCTTCTCATTGGAAATTACCAAGGCAACTTCAGCGTAATTCATAGCTTTACGCTTCTCAGTCCCATTGAAGATGATATCCTCCATCTTCTGAGCTCTTAAGGTTTTTGTCGACTGCTCTCCCAAGACCCATTTGATGGCATCTACGATGTTACTCTTGCCACAACCATTGGGTCCTAATAAGCTAGTTGTCCCATCGGCAAACTCTAAACGAGTGCGATCAGCGAACGACTTAAATCCATACAGCTCAAGACTTTTAAGAAACAATAGCTACTCCAATACTTGTTTTTTAATTCTTGAAACCAAGTATATCACACTCAAACTAAATTGACAAACCACCTTAAGGTAAATAGAGTGTAGTTTATGGAAATAAAGTGTGGAATTGACGAAGCTGGCAGAGGCCCAATTGCAGGTCCTGTTTGTGCTGCTGCTGTAATTTTAGATGAAACTTTCCCTTTTGAGCTTTTAAACGACTCTAAAAAATTAACTGAGAAAAAAAGATTTCAAATAGAGGCAATTATTAAAGAAAAAGCTGTAGGTTGGGCTTTAGGATGGGTAAATCATCGCACCATAGATAAGATAAATATTTTAGAGGCAACAATGGTTGCAATGCAAAAAGCTTACACAAATTTAGAGTCTAAAGTTGGCAAAGTAGATTTAACTTTGGTTGATGGAAATAAAGCCCCCTCTCTTAATTGCAAAGTTGAGTCTGTTGTTAAAGGGGATAGTAAGATTTATGAGATAATGGCTGCCTCAATATTGGCAAAGTGTGCCCGAGATAGGTTAATGATCACCTTAGATAAGAAGTTTCCAAATTATGGGTATGCTAAACACAAAGGGTATGGGACTAAAGAGCACCGCTATGCCTGTGTTACTTATGGTCCCTCCCCAATTCAGCGTCTCTCTTTCAATTACCGTTTTTGATTGAGTTTTATAAAATCGAGACTCTTTTGAAATTCACGAACAAATTCAGCTAAATCTTCTTGGTAAATAAGAATTGATTGGCGGATAAACTTTTCAGTTCCCCCATCTTCACTTCCTTTGCTCTCAACAATATTTAAAAAAGTATCCCCATACACATTCTCTTTCACATTGAAAAAGTAGGTTCGCTCTTTGGTTTGCAGTTTAGTTGAAAATACTTCTCCACGAATTCCCATATTATCACCTCTTTATCCTTCGCTAAGTTTTAGACAATAAAAAACCTGGCAGAGCCAGGTAGTAAGCGCCCGACGGGAATCGAACCCGCCTCTTCAGCTTGGAAGGCTGAGGTAATA
>JAJBBL010000200.1 GCA_020532365.1 Candidatus Cloacimonadota bacterium
ACGTGGCCTATGTGCAGGATACCGGTGACGTTAGGTGGCGGCATCAGCACTGTATAGGGCTGTTTATTTTGATCTATTTTAGGCTTAAAGAAACCGTTTTGTTGCCAGTAGCTATACCATTTTCCTTCAATTTTATTCGGTTCGTAGGCTTTTCCTATTTCCATTCAGACTCCTATCTATTTCAGTTCATTTTCAATCTGTTTAATAAAATATTTGTGTGCGTCAAAGGCTATTGCAGGTAACTCCGTTAGCTTTACAAACTCAGCCTCTTCAGCATCATCTCCAGCTTTAAGCTCGCCGCCAACAATCTCCATCAAATAGCCGAGCGAAAGCACCTTTTCATATATTGGTGAGTATCCATCATAATATCCTAAAAATCTTTTTACTCGACCTATAAGCCCGGTCTCCTCTTCCATCTCAGAAACAGCTGCCTCTTCAGGGCTTTGGTCAATCTCAATGTATCCACTCGGCAGAGCCCATTTTCCAGGGCAGGGCTCGAAAAGCCTTTTGACTACGACCAGCTCCTTATCTTCATTTATAATGACACAGGCAACTGCAGGCACTGGGTTTTTATAGTAGATCCAGTCACAGCTTTCACACTTCTTTCTCAGCTTACCTTCACGATCTTGATGAAACTGCATCTTGTTTCCACATCGCAGGCAATGGTTTATCCCATAATAACTTTTCTCTCTAATACTCATTAATTACCTTTTCTCGACCCTCTACTTATATATAGGGGTGACACGAGCTATCTTTTCCCAAGAAATTTATATTTTAAGCCAATTTTTCCGTATACTTCTTGCATAGTCTGTTCTGCAAGTGCTGCTGCCTTTTTATTTCCGTCGGTAAATATTTCACTCACCTCTTCAGGTCGCTCCATATAGTAGAAATACTTCTCTCGTATCGGGCTCAACTCTTCATCCATAGCATCGGTAAGCCATCTTTTACACTCTATACATCCGATGGTAGCGCCACGACACCCTTCGACAACTTTATCTTGCACCTCTTGAGTCGATAGCATTTTATGTAGCGAGAAGATATTACAGATATCGGGATTCCCTGGATCTGACTTTTTTATTCTGGCAGGATCGGTAACAGCTTTTGATATTTTAGCCCAGATTTCCTCTTTAGTTTCATAAAGATAGATACAGTTATTCAGAGATTTACCCATTTTCTCAGAACCGTCCAACCCTTTAATTCTTCTTACTTTACCCATTATAGCTTGAGGCTCGGGAAACACTTCTCCAAATTGACTTGTAAAGCGACGTATTATCTCACGTGCCAGTTCCAAATGTGGGAGCTGATCCTCTCCCACAGGCACCACTTCAGCTTTATAAATAATAATGTCGGCAGCCATAAGCACAGGGTAGTCTAAAAGTCCGAGGTTAATATTATCGGCTTGTTGCTGCACTTTATCTTTGAAGGTGGGCACTCTTTCGAGCCAAGAGACAGGTGTAAGGCAGTTTAGAAACCAGGTGAGCTCAGTATGTAAAGGAACTTGTGATTGAATCATCAATATAGATTTTTCTGGATCTAAGCCACAAGCTAAGTAGTTGCAACAGCACTTAAAGACGTATTCTTCTAATTCCTTTGGGTCATAAGTTGCTGTCATAGCGTGGTAGTCTACTATCCCATAGATAGCTTCATAACCATCTTGCATCTCTACCCATTGCTTGATAGCTCCTAAGTAGTTCCCTAAATGTAAATCACCTGTCGGTTTTACACCGCTAAAGAGTCTTTTCATTTCCACCTCATCAATTAATTCTTATCTTCCGATTAACTCTTAACACCCAATACAAAGCAAATTTAGTCAACTAATTTCCCTATTAGGTCGTGTTGAAGCGTATCAATCACATTAATCGTAACGATATCTCCAACTTTATATTTATCAGGAGTATCGGTTTTAACAAGCACGAGCCCGTCGATATCTGGGGCATCGTATTTAGTTCTCCCTTCTATTTGAAAGTCAATTTCTTCATCAATATTGTCAATAATTATCTCTAAATTCTTGTTCAAAAACTTCTGTAAGAGTAGTTCTGAGTTTAGCTCGTGTTGCTCCATTAACTCTCTTTTACGCCGTTTGGCTGTGTTATGATTGACGATCGGCTTCAAGTCATAAGCAGGGGTATCCTCCTCTTTTGAGTAGGTAAAAACACCTAACCTATCAAATTTTGCCTGCTTCACAAAGCTTAACAGCTCTTTATGTTGCTCCTCTGTCTCACCCGGAAAACCGGTAATCAGTGTAGTTCTCAGAGCAGCTTCTGGGATAACAGTTCTAATTTCATCGATAACCCTTTCTATGTCTTTACGTGTAGTATGGCGGTTCATTCTCTTCAAGACCTCGTCATTGATGTGTTGGATCGGCACGTCAAAGTAAGGGACTATTCTCGGGTTATTTTTCACGAATTGGAGCAGTTCCGTTTTGATATGAGCAGGATGCAGATAGAGTAGCCTAATCCAGCTAAAACCGTCTATTTTTACTATCTTAGAGAGTAAATTGAGCAAAGCCTGTGGATCCTTACAATCCACCCCATACTGCGTTACATCCATAGCGGTGATAATCAATTCCTGCACCCCTTGAGCGGCCA